>NZ_CANMAB010000004.1:0-80550 GCF_947495635.1 uncultured Virgibacillus sp.
TCAAACATTTCAAAATAACTACTTGGCTTAACGCAGTCATTGCACTGATTTTATACTTTCTTAACTTATAAAAAAGGCATTCACCAATCAACTGGTGAGTGCCTTCTCTATCTCTGTACGCAAAATGGATACCTTCTAAACAAGGTAAAGTAACCACAGCAAAACAAAATCGACATGAACCAAATGATTCTGTCACTATATTTAGAAATCAAAAACTTTATTAAGATGAAAATACAGCTTTCACTATTCATAAAGCTTAGAGCGTATTCCAGATGAATGAAGTGTTGAAGTGTTTACTTGATGCTTACGAGAAACAGGTTGTTCTGCTTATCATCCACGATGAAAGTGGTTTTAATGTAGGCCCACCTTCGAATTTTTTAGCGATAATTTAAGCTTCACTTGTATGTCTGTGAGAGCTAGGAAAATGAGCTAAGGTTTGCATTTATGGCGGTGAACTTAAGAAAGTACACCGCCAATTCAATTAATAGACAAGGGAATAAGCTAATCACATTGGCTTAATATTTTTAGATTGTCTATTTAACAGAAGGAAAACCACAAACAGTCCTCTTTTATATGCTTCTCTACTCACTATCTGCAACCTTTACAAGCTGCTTGCCAATGTTTTCTCCAGAAAACAAGCCTAGAAAAGCATCTGGAATAGCATAAAATCCATCAACAATTGTTTCCTCAAATTTTAATTCACCATTAGCAATAGCTTTACCGAGTACCTCATATGCCTCTTTATAATCCGCTTGAAAATCACCAACAATAAACCCTTGTAGCTTCGCTCTTGATTTTATAAGGTACTGCTGTACACGTAAACCTATATCATACTCTCCTTCTTCCAAGTTATAAGAAGAAATTGCACCACATACCGGTACACGCGCAAATGTATTTAGTAATGGCCAAACAGCATCAGAAATCTCTCCTCCAACATTTTCATAATACACATCAATGCCATCGGGGCAAGCTTCTGCTAATTGCTTAGCCACATTTCCTTCTTTGTATTCAACCACATCGTCAAAGCCAAGTATTTCAGTAATATACCTCGCTTTTTCCTTAGAACCAACAATACCGACGACTTTAGCACCCGCTCTTTTAGCAAGTTGCCCGGCAATTTGCCCAACAGCCCCTGCTGCACCAGAAACTACTACGGTCTCACCTGCTTTTGGCTCACCAATATGCATCATACCAAAATAGGCTGTTAATCCAGGCATTCCCAGTGGCCCTAGAGCAACACTTGGACGCAGACCAAACGTTTGAACCTTCCGTACATGGTTATCACTAACTACATGGTATTCTTGAAATGCCAAATGTCCAGTTACAATATCTCCTTTGTCAAACTGATCGCTTTTTGATTCAATTACTTGAGAAACGACGCCACCATTTAATGGCTTACCTACCTCAAATGGTTCAATATATGACGGACCATCTGACATTCTCCCCCTCATATACGGATCAACAGAAACAAATAATGTTTTTAATAAAAGCTCACCCGCTTCTGGGTTGCCTACTTCTACGTCTTCAAATTGGAAAGTGCGTTCATCTGGTAGCCCATTTGGTCTTTCATTTAAAATAAGCTGTTTCTGCTTCATATAAAAAACCTCCTACAGTATTATATTGCGTAATTTACTTAGTGCATCTGCCATCTATTAATGGATGGCATCTATAAAATATGTAGGTTCATTGTATCAATGGAAATCAACGATGAAAAGCTGAGTGCTTAAGCGGCTAGAGCTCAAAGACAAATATCTTGAAGAATACCTAACGGAAAACGAACAACATTTGGTATCTATGAACTGCTACTACACAAAACAAAGAGACCATTTCACAAATTCAAAAACTCATCCGTATTCATGCCATAAGATTACATTTTTCATACTCTTTATCATAACAAATAGTTACAAAGTATTAGTAAATTCGACACTAATTTTTATAACATTGTAAAATGATTGAAATATTAAACAAATATCTGTAAAACTGTGTTACGCTTGGTGAAATATTTGTAATAAAATTTATGATTGGAGGATTCAGGATGAAAAAAATGTTTTCCATAGTGGTTATTCTTTCTATGATATTCACACAATTTAGTCAATCAATTGCTATGGCTGCTGGTAGTGTTGGGGCTGGAGAGGATATAGCAGTATCTCTTGAAAAAGAGGGGACAACCGAAAACTCCACTTTCAAAGTAGTAATAAGTGAAGAAATAGATGAATTAAACGTTACGTATCCGAAGAACTCGAATTATAGTGATTATTTTGTCGGAAACGACCAAGCTACAATCACCAACAATAAAGAATCACATAGCTTAAACATAAATTCTTTAGAAAACACCAAAGAAATACGGTTTGCACTTAAAGATTTAACAGAGGGCGAAAACCTTATTAAAATTGAAGGATTTAAGGAAAAAAAAATTAATAGCAACGAAGGATTTTACGTTCCAATTACCTTCAAACGATAAAGAACAGAAAAATGCAAGTCCAAGTGATGAAGAAAAGGTCGAGCCGATAGAAGAGGAGAAAACGCAGAATACTGAAAGCGGGAATACTGAAAAAGAAAAAGCAGAAAAAGAGAATACTGCTGAGGAACAGAATCTAGTTCAAAAGGAAGCAAAAACTGACTCCTCTGATAAGAGCAAATCAGAATCAAAGGTTAATAGTGAGCAACCAGCCATTTCCCCCTTTTCAGGCAATCTAAATGTAGATATCGATATTTCTCCACGAAATGCTAATGTACTTTCGGGAAATGATGCGGCATATAAACTTGTCTTTAAAACTACGGGATCAATAACTGAATACACAAATGCTACTATTTTTATTGACTTGCCAACTTTAGAAACAATTACATTTAACCAAGAACTATCAGAATTAGAAATTGCCGGTGTCCAACCAATCTATGATTCTGAAAACAATCGATTGGTCTACGAATTTGATACGCTAAAAACAGGCCAGACTTATGAAAAGATTATTAAATTACAAACTAGCAATGGTTTTACTCCCGATGGGACTGAACTGGAGATAAGTGCTTCTTTTGAAGCGGACGAACAAAAGAAAGTTGATGATAATGCCTTAGTTGTAGTAGATGCGTCCAATCCTATAAATATCACGAAGCGATTTACGGACGTTCAAGGTAATGAAAGAAACTTACCTACCCCGAACTCCCAAACTGTATGGGAAATAAATGTAGACATTCCTAAAAACAGTACTGGACAGCTTTATATTGACGAAAATTCTCAAATAACGGTTATAGATACATTACCTGATGGGTTATCTTATGACTCAACAATCAACGGCCCTGAACCTGAGCAAAATGGAAATCAACTGATTTGGACTTTCGATGCTCCTTCATTTGATGACCAGGAAACTGCTAAAGATTCATTATTTAATGCCAATATGGAGATGGTTCTCTCTGTAGGAAATAACACTGTAAATCAAACGCTTACTAATAATGTAGCTATTAATACTTTATTTATTGGTGATAACGAGAGTAACGTTAATACGAATGATAGTATAACCATTGTTGATTCTGATACCGCAAATGGCGATATTGAAGGAAATTGGTATGTTCCGGTACATGTTGGTCCATTAGACGGTGAAGGAAACATAGCTCCAAATAGCAACAGGGACCCTAATCCAATTGTTTATGATGATGCTCTTCTAGGCTTTTCTCACGGAATTGCTCCTTTACCAGAAAGTGCCCAAGGTGATTTTGAAGAATATACTACTAGTTATCATATAGATTCAAATCTAATTTTTAAAGAAATAGAAACACCTAGGGGATTTATTTATAGGCCGAATGCAGACTATCCAAATGGAGTGCCTTTAAAGAATGATCCTATTTTCAATATTGAAGCAGTTGTAAACGGTGAACGGGAATTACTAGTTGAAAATGCTGATTTAGATACTGTTTATAATAGAGCGGACTTAGGAATCAGTGAAAATGATGAAGTTAGCGATATTATTCTAGATTTTACTTATGCTCCAAGTGGTATGTTAAATGTAGGCAGACCTAATTACTTTTTTGAAGTCAAACCTGGCTATACAGGATCTGTAACCAACGAATGGGATGTTTATGGAGTAGATGGAGATGGTAATGCATTCAGTAACCAATATAATTCTGATCCTCTAGCAGGTCCGAGATCTGCACAGATTGCTCCAAAACCAACCGATCAGCCTCCGATAGCTACTGTTGGGGTTAAGCTAATAGATCAGCTAGGCTCATATGTGGCTCCTGGAGATAATCGAATGCGGGTAAATTTAAACACTGAAGACAGTTCAACTTTAGCTATGAATGAACCATTAGAAACTGTAGTACTATTGCCACCAGGAATAAACATTGCTAATAATCCTGAAGTGGAATTTACAGATGCTGACGGCAGGTCATCCATAGATACTACTTCTGCAGCAGGTGGTGACTATACCGTAATAAGCAACAACTATAATGATAGTGGTAGACAACTTGTAAAATTTAATTGGAATGACCGCCTGCTTCGACCAGGTAGTTCGTTATACGCAGAAATTAATGTTCAAATAGATGAAAGCGCACCAAATACACTCTCTTTTAGTGTTTACGGCTTTTCTGGAGATCAGGAACTAACCGTACCGTCAGTTGAAAGCCCTGGGTTAACGGATACGGTTTTACAAACGGATGTAGAGGACCTTAATGAGAATGGTAATTCAGATCAACCTCGTTTAAAGTCTGGCAATGAATATTATATTAGTGGACAGTATAATATCCAAACAGAGAAATTGGTTAAGGGGCAACTAGATGAAGATTTTACTCACTTTGGAAGCACTGTCCCAGGTGGTTCTATTGATTACCAATTAACATTAACCAATACTTCAGGAAAAGACATCTCAAGTATGACACTCATAGATGTTATGCCATCTATTAATGATTTAGGGATAACTGATAACATTGATCGCGGGAGCCAATTTACTCCAGAATTAACGGAAGCAATTCAACTTCCTGCTTCGTGGGTCGATAAAGTAGATGTTTATTATAGTTCTGCTATGACACCAGAGCGTGATGATTTAATCAGAAATACGAACTACCCAGAATCTACAGAGAAATTATCGAACCCAGATTCGGCTGAAGAGCCTAATTGGACTTTGGCAACGGAGGTTGACGATTGGTCCTCTATTCATTCCTTTAAGTTAGAACTGAAAGATGGGGTTGAATGGATTGAGGGTGAAAATATCACTATTAACTTTTCAATGGAAGCTCCTAACGCTTCGGAAGTAGATCAAGGTGTATTAGACAAAACCATTAACCCAACAGAACGGGCTGCTTGGAACTCATTCGCAATTGCTACTGATCAAGGTCAGCCGGTAGAACCAGCGCGTGTTGGTGTATACATGGATCTAGATAATTCTGTTCAATTAACAAAGCTTGGAGAAGGAGGAGAACATTTACAAGGGGCAGAATTCTCTTTATTCAATGAGGATGGACAAGAAATTGAAACAGGTTTAACCACAAATGAAGATGGAATTATTGTTGTTGAAGACTTATTGCCAGGAAGCTATAAATTTGTAGAAACTCTAGCTCCAGAAGGATATCAATTAGATGATACACCTATTCCGTTTGATATCGAATTAGCACAGCAAGCCCAAATTGAAGTAAGTAAAGAAAATGCATATGCTCTCGGTTCAGTCGAACTAACTAAAGAAGGAGAAGATGGCGAACTACTAGAAGGCGTAGAATTTGAACTACAGGATGCCGATGGGAGGACTTTACAAGAGAAGCTCCTTACTGATGAGAATGGCAAATTAGTGATTGACCATTTGAAACCAGGTAACTATCAGCTAGTAGAAACAGCAACCATTCCAGGATACGACATAGATGCTACACCAATTCCATTTGAAATTGAAATTGGTCAATCAGAAGCAAAGCAGGTAAGCTTTGAAAACCCATTAAGTACAGGGACTGTAGAGTTAACAAAAATTGGTGAAGAGGGCGATACTCTAGAAGGTGCTGTCTTCACGTTAGTGAATGAAAAGGACGAAGAGCTTAAAACAGGATTGACTACGAATGAAGAGGGTATCTTAACGGTTGAGAACCTAAAACCAGGAAATTATGCATTTATTGAAACAGAAGCTCCATTTGGCTATCAGTTAGATGACACCCCAATCGAATTTGAAATTGCATTCAATCAACTAGAAACGCTGGAACTAGAGGCGGAAAACAGTTATATTCCAAGTACATTAGAGTTAACCAAAGAAGGAGAAGATGGAAAACTGTTAGAAGGTGTCGTGTTTGAATTGCAGGATGCCGACGGAACAACACTACAAGAAAACCTTGTTACAGATGAAAAAGGTAAACTTATCATTGACAATTTAATTCCAGGCTCTTATCAGCTTGTAGAAACAGAAACACTCCCAGGGTATGAATTAGATACCACACCGATTCCATTTGATATTGGATTGGGACAAGGAATAGCAAAAGTCAATTTTGAGAATCCCCTACGTACTGGTTCAGTCGAACTTACGAAAGTCGGTGAAACGGGAGATACGCTCGAAGGAGCTGTATTCTCGTTGGTGGATGCAAAAGGCGAAGTGCTAAAAACGGAACTTACTACGGATAAAAACGGCGTCTTAGTTGTAGATGATCTGAAGCCAGGAAATTATGCGTTTATTGAAACAAAAGCTCCTTTTGGTTATCAGTTGGATAAAACTCCTATTGAATTTGAAATCGTCTTTGACCAACAAGAGCCTCTATACTTGGAATTTAGCAACAATTTATTAAAAACGGACATACAAATCACCAAAGTTGATGCGATCACAGACACAACTTTAGAAGGTGCAGTCTTTGACGTGTTAGACGGTGAGGGTGAACGAATTACAACGATAACAACAAATGAAAATGGCATCGTGATCGTAAAGGGATTAACACCAGGAGACTATCAATTAGTGGAAATCAAAGCTCCTACTGGTTATGTGCAATTAGATAAGCCAATTCATATCACCATTGAATTAGGAGATAAAAACAAAGAAGTGATTGTAGAAAACACCCCTATGGAAAAAGGAGATACACCACCGACGCCACCTAGCCAAGATTTCGGAGATAAGCTACCACAAACTGGGGAAGAATGGTTACGATATCTAGCTATAATCGGTATGATATTTCTTGGATCAGGTAGTTTCCTTTTGTATACGCATATCAGACGAATGAGAAGCGGAACTTTAATAGAATAGTAAATAAGTAAATTACAAAGAGGCTGAGATACACGAACATTCTAGAGTGGAACAATGTACGACTCTATCTCCTCCTTGAAAAAGAAGAGCGATTTTTTTCTACGTGCGATGTATTGCTGCCGAAGCCTTCCCTATCTAAAAGAAAAGGCATCGGTTAGGTACCTCAGCACGAAGAAGCTCACCAGTCGCCAACGGAAAGTGACGGATGGAGAAGCTTCGTTGCACGAGCCATCCTTTCTAGTTGTTCATTTTTCTCTTAGATGATTCGGCCTCTTTGTAACATTATTCCTTTAGGTTGAAGTGAAATGAGGCGAATCATGATGAAAAAAGGCAGACTATGGATGGGGCTAGGATTACTTGTTTTAGGAGCTATACTCATTGCCGTGCCATTATCTTATGATTGGTATACTTCAAAACAAAATGCAGAACTTGTACAAGCAATGGATTTATTGAAAACAGATGGATTAAATAATGAAACGGCGCCTGACATAAACTTTTCGAAAGAAGAATTAAAAAGTATTTATGAATTAGAAATTCCGTCGATCCATTTAAAGGAGTTTGTATTACCATCAACCACGGAAGAGAACTTAGCAATTAGTTTAACTCAGATTGTTGAAGATCAAGATCCAAATACAGATAATATATCAATAGCTGGCCATCGGGGGTATCGCGGAGACCGACATTTCCGTAACCTTCCAGATGTCAAAAAAGGTGCTGAAATCATTTTAACAACAGACAATGATCGTTATTCTTACAAAGTAACAGAAATTAAGACCGTCGAAGAAGATGCAGTGGAAGTATTGGAGAATAACGGAGCTGAGATAACCCTATTGACATGTACATTATCTGGTGATAAAAGGGTTGTGGTAAAAGGTAAATTGAGTTGAAAATCTGCTGGAAATTGGATGAGCGTAAAAATGTAGCCCCACAAATGTGAGGGCTTTTAATTTACTATACTTACACAAAACTCACTACTACTTGCTGACGTATAATAAACGTAAGGCTATGGTTCTCAAAAGTGACTTTAAAAAGACCCCACCTAGACTTGATTAAGGGTCTTTGAGAAGCGTTGTTCGATGATGACAATTGTTCATACTTAAACTCTAGAAGCATAGACGATAGGATTGGTTAGCTGTTTCCAGATGGAAAGTAGTATGTCTTCATCATCATGAAGGAGGCAATGAACAAGAAACCCTATAATAACAACATCAATAAAGTATAACCATTCTACATCCACTTGAAATACCTTCTGAAAATCCTTAGAAACAGAATTTTCTTCGATAATTTGTTTGCGCATCTCCTGAAATTGTCTTCGATAGCTTTCATCTTGATAGGATTTGGAGATCCACAAAAACATAATCGCATGTTCAGGTGATTTTTCCGTAGACATTTTAATTAAATAGCGCCCAAACGAAAGGATATTTTCTTTAAAAGGTTTATCTGGATTGTAAGAAAAATCAATTAAACTATGTTCTAAGGCATATAAAAATGTTTCCTTCATTAAATCGTCTATGTTAGAAAAATAGTAATAAAATGAGCCTTTACTACTTTCCGCCTTTTTTATTACTTTGTTAATCGTAAGCCTTTCCAGTCCATTCTCCATAATCAAATCAATGGTAGCTTGGATAAGACTCTGTTTTGTTTTATTAGACATTGTTGCTCTCCTTATACGTTCATATTTTCAAAATAAGTTTGTAAATCAGTATTTCCATAGGTATCAGCAATAACATCGTGTGTCATTACATAAAAGAAAAACTGCAATAATTCATATTGTCTTTTATTACTAATTCTTAGAAATGGGAAGATACTTTTCACAAGCCACAGTGGAACGCTTGTAATTTTACTGTTTGGGTTAGCGGCCATTATAGATAGTTCAGCCATTTGACGATATGTATAAACATGAGGACCTCCTACATCGAGTGATATTTCTTCTTTAGAAAAGGATGCTACACAATATTCCGCAAGATCAGCCCCATGTATGGGATTCATTTTATTTTCTCCTTTGCCAAACAAGAATACCCTTCCTTTTTGGGCCATAGTGAAAAGCTCCGTCATATCAGAAAAATAACCCGTTGGATTGATGATGATATGTGGAACATAGCTTCTGTTTAATTTGTCTACAAATAGCTGTTTTGCTTTAATTAATGCAGAAGGACAATTTTCAGTCGCGTGCGCATTTATATACATAAACCGTTGTACCTTACTGTGCTCTGCTTCTTTCAGCAAATGCAGATTCCCCTGATAATCTACATCCATGAACGTTAAATGACCTTTTTGTCTTGTAATACCTACTGAGGAAAAAACGTAATCAATATCTGCGCAAATACCTTGAATGGTTTCTGCCTTGGAAACATCCCCCACAGCAATATCATCAATGAATTCATAGATAACTGGGGAAGAGAAAGCCCCCTCTTGCTTTAACTTTGCTGGTGATCGGACCAATACCTTTACATAATATCCCGCCTGTTTAAGTTCCTTTACAACATATCGCCCTAGGTAACCTGTTGCCCCAGCTACTAATACGCGTTTCATCTTCATCTCACTCCAGTAATATAATTTAGCTTACTTTCATTTTAGACTGATCGGTCTAAAATTACAATAAAAAGGTACCGTCATTTCGAAAATTTTATACGCTTAGCAAATTTCGACATTATGAAAGCCAAATTCTTGTACGTTAAGGAATTTGGCTTGTTATTGGTTTAAGTTTTATTTAAGGGTCTAAGAGAATTAGCTAGTAATCTATTAGCATCAAACCTATATTCTCCAAGAAAATTAATACGCTCCCATCCCAGATGGTGATATATGGCGGTACCCCGCAAAGAAAGCAAGATTTGAGGTTGTTGGTGAGTACCAAATTATCGGGGTAAATTTATCGTATGAAAGAAATATGTAAGAATGAAGAAAGAAAAACGACATGTATTACTTTTACAATAGAAATTGAATCAGTTGCAAGATTTAAATCAGAAAGGAGTAATAATAATATGAGATTTTTAGAGATAATACTTGTCGTTGTTAATTTTGGATTATTGTATTGGGTGTTTATAAGGAGGAAAAAAGCCTCCACAAACATAGTATCTCTTTGGCCTTTGGCCGTGGGATATTTTATGGTAATTGTACAGATGGTTGCAGAGGGCGTAAGCTGGCGAATGATTCCGGCTTATTTAACACCTGTTTTGTTAACGGCGTATCTGTATGTCAAACGAAAGAATATAAAACCCAGAAAGTGGTATGTATTGACTATTCAAACTGTACTACTCACTGTTTATCTAGCAATCACAATCATTCCACCTATTGTCATGCCTGTATTCTCATTTGAGAAACCAACAGGAATTCACTCGGTAGGAACAGTATCCTATCATTGGACGGACGAAAAACGCAAAGAAACGTTTGGGATAGATCCGGAAGCTAAGCGCGAGTTGATGGTACAAGTTTGGTATCCAGCAAACGAAGAGAGCGAGAAGAGGACTAATCAATATATGAGAGATGTGCCGGAAAAAGAGGAGGGAATGGCGCAACTAATGGGGCTACCTGATTTTATGATGAGCCATTTAGGTCTTGTCCGTGTGCATTCGTTTTCTGAGGGTATTTTGTCTGATAGGCAGGAACGTTATCCTGTGCTAATTTTCTCGCACGGTAATGCCGGCAACCGTAATCAGAATACGTTTCAAGTTGAAGAACTAGCAAGTCGTGGATATATTGTCGTTGGCATTGATCATACTTATAATGCGGGAGCAACGGTTTTTCCAGATGGTAGAACAGTGAAATATTCGACTGAAGATGAACCGAACACTCTTGCTGAGTTCGATGAGAGGATGTCCATTTGGTCAGAAGATGTTACTTTCGTACTTGATCAGCTTGAAGAGTTGGATAAGGGCGGAGAGGACGATCAATTCAAGGGAAGGCTTGATCTCGAGAAAATTGGCATGTTCGGGCATTCCTATGGAGGTGCCACGGCGTATCGAATGCTATTGCAAGATGATCGCGTAAAAGCTGCCATAAATATGGACGGATCACTGTTTGGAGGACCAGTTCCTGAGAAGAGTGTTCAAAAGCCACTTTTCTTGATGTACTCCGCGTCCTCACTAGATGTGGATCGATTCGAGGCAGATCTGGATGAAATTACTCCGGAAGAGATTTTAAAACAGACAGGAAGAAATCGTGAAGCGCTTGAGAAAGACTTTTACGACCTTATGTCAAGATATGAAAAAGTTGTCACAAGTGGTGCATTATCTTTGGTCATTCCGAATTCAAACCATACTAGCTTTACTGATCTTAACTTGTACAGCCCACTGATGCGTGCAAAAGGTGAAGATACTGTGCAAATTCATCTTCTAGTTAATGAATTCACGCTTGCATTCTTCGATCAGTATTTGAGAGGAACAGATGATAATGTGTTAAAACAATTAGGGGCTAAATATCCGGAGGTTCATTTTCAAAGTAAATAAGTGATTTAATGACCGATACGGAGAATTCCCTTTCATTTACTATTTTTTTGACTTTTGATACAATTCGGGTATGAAAACACAAATATTGTTAGTAGAAGATGATTACTCTATCAGTGACATGGTTGCAAATTATCTACGTAAGGAAGGATTCGATGTTGTCTGTACATACGATGGTGAGCAAGGGATACAGGCTGTCATGAGTCAACAATATGATTTGGTTCTGCTCGATCTAATGCTCCCAAAGCTAGACGGGTTGGAGTTTTTGAAGCTAGTCAGAGTATATAACACCACCCCGGTTCTAATTATATCGGCCAAAGATGATGATGTGGACAAAGTAGTAGGTCTCGAATTCGGAGCAGACGATTATATCGTTAAACCTTTTTCGTTAATCGAGCTTACGGCCAGAGTAAAGGCGATGATCCGTCGTACGACAAAATATTCATCCACTGTTGTCGAAAAAAAATCTGTGTCACGAGTATTGAAGGTTGGAGAATTAACAATTAATGTAGACGACTTCACTGTCACCAAAAATGACCAGGACATTATGTTAACATCCAAAGAATTTCAAATTTTATATTTACTCGCCAGCAATCCGAATAAAGTATTCACAAAAGAACATATTTATCGTGCAGTATGGAACGAAGAATACTACAGCGACGAGAATAGTATTAACGTACAAATCAGCCGTCTACGAGACAAAATCGAGGATCGTTCCTCGAAACCTCAATATATTAAGACGCTGTGGGGTATCGGATATAAGCTAGGGGAGTTTTGAATGACTGGTATTCTAATTGGCATTATCTTAGCTCTAATTATGTTCAACATTTCACAATACAGGTTAGCTAGGGGGCGAGACGCCCATCTCTTTTACATCCGTGACAAGCTTCGAACAATTATAGAGGAAAATCGAACCGAAAAAGTACTTCTGTTCACGAATGATCCAGCATTAAAAAAACTTCTAGTCGAACTGAACCGACTGCTTGAGAAGAAAAACGAGGAGTTCCTCAAACATGCAAAGAAGGAAGCTGGAATCCGTAAAATGCTGGCCAATATTTCACATGATTTAAAAACGCCACTCACAGTCGTGATTGGTTTAATTGAGACAATCGTGTGCGACAAAGAGATGACGAAGGAAGCAAGGAAACAGACTCTTCTGAAAGTGCAGACCAAAACTTCGGAGATCTTGCAACTGATTAATAAGTTCTTCGACTTGGCCCGCTTGGAATCCGGGGACAAAGCTTTGCCACTAACCTATGTAAATATAAATGAAATTTGCAAAAATAATCTACTTTTTTATTATAATGATATTGAATCTGCTGGATTGGAAGCCATCATTGATATACCAGATCAACCAATGTACGCATTGGGCAACGAGGAAGCTTTGGATCGTATATTGCAAAACCTCATTTCTAATGCTGTTCGGTATGGAAAAGAGGGTCTAACCGTCGGCCTAACATTGCACGACGATGATTCCCATGTCTATATAGATGTGTGGGATCGTGGCAAAGGAATTGGTGAATCACACAGCGACAAAGTATTTGAGCGCATGTACACGCTCGAAGATTCCAGGAACCGACTCTATCAAGGAAGCGGACTGGGCTTAACAATAACGAAACGTCTTGTCGAACATTTACATGGCGAAATAACGCTCAAAAGTCATCCATTCGTGCGAACGACATTTACAATTCGATTAAAATCGTTAAAAGGAGAGGACTAACCATGACATACGTCGTTAGCACGAGTAGACTTAGCAAGAACCTGAGTGGGAAAAACATCTTGTCCGATGTGAACCTTCACATTAAGAAAGGAGAAATCTACGGACTCTTAGGTCTGAATGGAGCTGGCAAAACATCGGTCATGAAGCTGCTTACGGGCTTATGGAAGCCAACTGAAGGAGTGATTGAACTTTTCGGAGAGAGACTTATAACTGGTGACTGCAAATCTAAGAAGCGAATAGGTAGCTTGATTGATTATCCAATATTTTATGAAAAGCTAACTGCTCGGGAAAATCTGGAGCTACACTGTGCATACATGGGTTATCACGATCACCGGTCTATCGATGAAGCACTTGCACTGGTCGGCTTAACCGTTGAAGGAGCCAAAACTGTAAAAAGCTATTCACTTGGCATGAAGCAACGCCTTGGATTAGCCCGGGCAATATCGACCCGACCGGAGCTGTTACTTTTGGATGAGCCAATCAATGGTCTTGATCCGGTTGGATTGAAGAACATGCGAAACCTGATTTCCGCATTGAGTAAAGAATATGGAATGACGGTGTTTCTAACTAGCCACTTACTGCGGGAGTTAGAGCTAATCGCAAATACGATTGGTGTCATTCGTGAAGGCAAGCTTATCCGAGAAGTGGCAATGGAGAACATCCAAAGGGACTGGACGGAGTATATTGAATTGGTGACAAAAGATGTCGTGAAGGCAGTTAGCATATTGTCTAATAAGCTAGAAATGTGCAATTTTAAATTGATAAATGAATCGACAATTCGTATCTATGATTTAAGTTTACCTCAACCTGAAAAAATTGTACGAACGCTAATTCTGAATGGAGTTGACATTGGAGAAATCAGACGCAAGAATCAAACGCTGGAGGACTATTTTTTAAATCTTCTGCAAGGCAGTGGGGATACATGATTTCGCTAATAAAGTTGGAATTAAAAAAATTCAAACTGAATGGATATTTTTTGTGTGTTATAGTGTCGAACTTGGTGATGACGGTTTTGGTCTGGATGATGATGTTACAGTGGTCAGTGGAAAACACCTACATACATCCAACCTACAACGTTGCATTTGATTTAACTCGTTCCATGGTGAATTTTACGTTCGTAATATTTGCTGCAATACTAATGGCTCGAATAATTGTCGGTGAGTACGTGAATAAGACAACCTCCGTGCTATTCACCTATCCAATTAGGAGACAGAAGCTGCTTATATCCAAGCTGGCATTAATCTCGCTTGTTACCTTTGTTATTATTATCATCTCCAATCTGTTCATTAATCTTGTCTTAATCGGGTTAAACGTCAAATATGATTTCGTCAAGGAACCTCTTACTTCCCCAATCATATCCAATCAAGTGGTGGAAATTCTTATTCATGCCGTTTTAAAGACGATGAGTAGCTGGATTCCACTTGTTTTGGGAATGCTTCGGAAATCACCAACGACGACAATTGTATCTGTTTTCATTATCGAGTTCACCTCCATTTCCATGAATAACGGGCCTACATATACTGTAACTCCTGCTGTCGAAATGACGCTGGCAGTGATTGGAGCTGTGGGTGCATACTGGATGATCTACAAAGCCGAGAGAGAAGATATATTGTAATGGAGGTAGAATTCTCAGAGGATATTTACTAGTAAATTAAAGGTGAGGTACCCCTAAAAAGTTAGATTTAAAATCTAACTTTTTGAAATAGGAACTAGCTATATAAATGCTGATCCTTAGTTATTGCGCACTATATAATGTAGTTACCCACAGTGTCACACCAACACAACCTAAAAAGCTCCTCTTATGAGGGGCTTTTTTAATCAATCCACACATAAATAGTACTTTCTATTTGTAGCTTTAAATTTATATCTTGATTAATTGCTATCATGATTGATTTAATAAAGTAGCCTACACAATTTACGGCTAATTGAATACTTTATTATAGACCTGTTAAGGGTCTTTCCACATGTTATTTCCTGGCCCTTCATTTCATATGGAGGGCTCAATTTATGATATTGTTAGTGGTTATTTTTATTTAAAAATAAAACAAGCAAATGACTTAAGATAACTGCCAACTCAATTAAGGGTAACATTGAATATATTATATTAAATCGAAAATAAAGGAGGGAAATTGTATGTGGAGGCCAAAGAGAAAATTTGATAAAGATGGTAATCAAGAGTTTTTCTCTACCGCAAAAGCAGATGCAGATGCAAAAGCTAAAGCCGATGTAGATTTCGACAGTGATATTCATGTTGATAACGATAATGATAATGATAACGACAATGACTTAAAAAACAAAAACCGCAATTTCAACATTGCGAAGATCACTAAAAGTGGCAACTCTTATGTTAATGTTATTTCCGATGATGAAGACGACGATGACAGGAAACGTAAGAAATACTATTAATAAGTACTAGTGGGGTAATATAATTTATCCCACTCTTTTTCTATGAAAGTGGGGAATAAATTTGCAAAATTCATTAAAAAATGGTCGCTCAATAGACTTCAATAATGAAAGTCTATCTACAATTGGATATAGCGGTAATTCAGATGTGGATGTAGAGGTTATAGTTGATACAACTCCAATTGCATATGCAATGTTATGTACTCTTTTAGCTACAAAACAAATCTCCGACAATGAATTTAGCGCTGCAGTTAGAAAATTAGAGGATTTAACCCATAGAAACAAACATCACTCTACAAGAGAATTGAACGATTTATCACAAGTAAAATTAAATAAAAAACGGTTAAGAAGGTACAATTAGCCTTCTTTCTGTACTTAATTCACTCAATAAAATTGGATTGTCATCATTACCTGAATCAAACGTATCACTAACTTTACTAATTCATCCATCACGAACAAATATATTTTCAGGGCTGCATATAAGACGATAGGAGCCGAATATTACCTAACGTCTTATATCAGCTCTAAATCACCTATTTATCTAATATCTTACTTCAATTGTGCTTGTACCAGAGAATACATTCATCGCGTAATCTACATCTACATAATATACACCTGGTAAAACGTCAGTAATTGTTCTGGAAGGTTGAGTACCTACTGAAAGGGGTCCCCATAGTGTACATCTACCAGAGTCCCTATTACATATCCGCACTCGCCCTGTCTCCCAATATAAATCCTCCCCCGAGAGTCTAATTGTAACATCGCCTAGCGAAGGAACAGAAAATTGACCGTCCCATTTACCATCTCTTGTTGTAAAAGGAAATGGGCCGAAATACTTTACTGCATTAATTTCATTTTTAGGACTTTCATTTCCAGAAGTTTCAGCTGCGATTGATTCTGAGGGGAAGGTCTGAGAAGCTAAAATAATCATGATGGGAAAAATTATTAGTGCAAGAATCTTTTTCAACATATCTCACCTCCTTTATACTACATTTAACTATTTCTACAAATATTCACATCTTCCTTCATTTTTGTGTAAATTTTCCATTAAATTCATTTTATAACTACATAATAATAATTTATCTGATGAAATGATAATAATAAAAAATGGATCCAGCTATATAATACTGATTCCTTCCGTTATCCCCCCTTTATGAGAGGATTTATTTTTTATATGACTATCTTCCTTACTGGTCCAGATGAAAGGGTATTATCTAACTTAAATGTTCTCACTTTTTGCGGTAGTAACAATAAGCCAAAATACGCTTTCCGTTTTAAAATTCACAAAAAAGTCACAATACAAATATTACCATTATTAGGAAAAGGTGATATGATAAAAGTGATCTTACAATTTATCTTTTGAAAGGAGTTGCACGAAATGGATTCACTGAAAGAAACGTTATTCACGAAGTCATTTGTCGCCAATCCTTATCCTGCATATGCCAAATTAAGAGAGGGACAACCTGTTACTCGAGTACGACTCCCAGATGGTCAATATGCTTGGTTTATCACAAGATATGAAGATGCATTAGAAACATTGAAAAATCAAATGTTTATAAAGGATTATACAAAACTTGACAATACGTCATATCATGATTTAGAAGCTGTATTCAGAGAAAATATGCTATTCGCTGACATGCCAGATCACAAACGGTTACGTGGACTTGTTTCGAAAGCTTTTACCCCACAGATGATTGCAGGAATGAGAGAACGTATCCAAGAAATTACCGACAATCTACTTGATGAAATTTCCACTGAACATGAGGTTGACCTAATAGATGTGTTTGCTTTTCCACTACCAATCATTGTTATTTGTGAAATACTTGGAATTCCCTCAGAAGACCGCAATAAATTTCGAAACTGGTCAAATGCAATTATTGAAGCTTCAAATGGTTCAACCCCTCAGAATATTGACTCGCAAAGAAATGAATTTATTCAGTATTTAAAAGAAAGATTCGCTATCGTGCGCAAAAACCCCAAAGAAGATTTAATTAGTAAACTAGTTATTTCGGAATTAGAAGAAGATAAACTAACAGAAAAAGAATTATATGGTATTGTTTCTCTATTAATTGTTGCTGGACATGAAACAACTGTTAACTTTATCGGAAATAGTATTATGAACTTATTGGAACTTCCAGACCAACTAGATTTATTAAAAAAACACCCAGAGTTAATTAACAATGCTTTAGAAGAAACACTTCGCTATAATAGTCCGGTCGAGTTTAGTACATCACGTTGGGTGAGGGAAGATATGGAATTTAAAGGTCAACCAATGAAAAAAGGAGAACTTGTAATTGTTGTACTTAATTCGGCCAATCATGACCCAGATCAATTCAAAGATCCAGAAATATTAGACATAACAAGAGAAAAAAGCAAACATTTAGCGTTTGGCAAAGGGATTCATACATGCTTAGGAGCGCCTCTTGCCCGGTTAGAAGGTGAAATTGCTATCTTAAGTTTCTTCAGACGCTACCCCAATGCTACATTAAATATAAATAAACAAGATTTAGAGTGGAGAACTGGAATGATAGTTCGTGGAGTTAAAAAACTCCCCATCCTTCTAAACAACTGATAAATATGGTTGGGACATAGCTTTTGGCGTACTTTCCTTTCGATTTCAGACACATCTCTTTTCTTTTTTGGAACAAGTTTTAGGTCACAGAATCGATCACGTTTTTGGGGTACGTCCATATTCACTTCACCAGCTGTTGTTTTAATCGATTATTACCATAGCCATTTCATCTGTTTGTGAGCTCCTTTTGGGTTCTTATCATTCGATTCATAACCTAAATGATGAGTTATTTTAAACTACTCTCCCCTCTTGGGAAACTCTTTAGTTCAACAACTGCGCCCTTTTATGGAAAGACTAAAATTATCCAGCATATTAAAGAATTAACTGATACAATGCTATGCAAAGACCTAAAATACTCGACTTTATTTTGGACGGATGGTATCTTTTATTACCGTACAAATAAACGGAAACAACTATAAATCCTATAGGAAGCCAAAGTTCAAAGACACCATTACTTGTACTTTGAGAATAAATGGGAGCAACATATGTACTAATGAGAAAATAAAAGAAAATAGTAAAACGTCGTGTTTCTAAGGATCTTAATTAGTTTTATTATTACAGAATCTATGGACGTAATCAATGAAGTAAATGGAATATATTTCAAGCCAAACATATAGTTCATGAAATATTTGTAAACATATAAAAATTTTTCATGAGTTATGAACTGGTAGCATATTAATGTAATGAGGAATTTTATGATATTAAAAAATTCTATTTTCTCTTGTAGCTGCACTTGGGTTATTTGTATTACTTTCACCAGAAATGGAAGCTCATGCAACTGAAACAACCAAGAAACCTACAATAAAATTTTATGACGAGAGCAACCAAGAAATCTTCCCTTATACACAAGAAGAAATTGACAACATGTTTCAGTTAGAGCCAGTTGTAAAAAAACAAAACGCTGATCTTCTAAGCGACTCGAGAATCTATAACTTTGGTAAAACTAGATTCAAATAAAAAGTTTGGATTCGATCAGGGTATGAGTTTAAAGATCCCGGTATTTTATCTCTAGACTCTGAAAAGACTGTAGGTAAGATGGAAGTTAGTTCTTATAGTGGCGGATCTCGCACATCAAGATTAGTAAATGATGGTGGATAGTTAGGAAACGCTACCGTAGAGTTAACAGGCGGTGAAGTATGGTACGATAAATAAAATTTGAGGGAAAACATTGAGTAATAATAAAATTTACCAAGTCAAGGTAAGCAAATTATTTTTAGTTGCTATCACTGCGTTAGCTTTACTGATGGCATTTAGTTACTCTGTAAGCGCCTCTTCAAAGTCAGCTGAAGAATCACTAAAAGACACACTATCATTCGAAAACCCATTGGTAGACTTCAGTATTTTAGAAATTAACGAAAAATCTAATGCAGAACAAATTACAGTTAAAATGAAATATAAGGATGGAGAAATAACCGAACCAAAACTTACCATGAAAAAAGTGGATGGATCTTGAAAGCTAATTATTCAAGATTTAACCCCTGAAGGGGACAAAACAATTAAAGAAGGAACAAAAAAAGAACCTGATACCAATTCTGATGACGTTTCAACTCAAGGAGTGAGTATTTGCAACTACTCGTTCTTGGGGTACTTTTATGTATAATGGGGAAATAGACATCTTAGGTGTTTGGTGTTGTTGCCCCTCCTCGGAGAGGGGCAACAATGGGTACCACTAACATTTCAAAAATTTTATACGTTTATCAAATCTAACCATTGATGGTATTAATTATTTCCTGAACCTTAATCTGCGAGATGATTAAAATAGACAGGCTACTATTGAATTTGTAAGGAATTCTGAAGCAATGCATGTTTTTATCGAAGAGCCGATTTAGTTGATAAAAAAGTCTTTGTAGTAAACTAAAGTTGATATTCCAGCGATTACTGTGTAGCTTAAAGCAAAATAAAATGAAGTTGTAGGATGAAAATTCCTTTTTTGTCTATCAATTTTTGTTCGTACTTCAGTTACAGCCCATTGTTCATCATTATTAGTGCTCTGTAGTCTTGCATCAGTCAAATCGGACATATATCCACCAGAAGAGTTAAAAAAAGCAATAACAATTGTTGTAGCAAGACCAACTAAAAATGACCATTCAATAAAATGGGAACTAAATAGAGCAGATACACTCCAATTAATGAAAATAATAGCACCTAAAGTGATGATAGCGTAAAAATATTTCTTCACTACAGATTCCCTCCTTACATTTAGATCGTTTATTTACTAACAAAAGAGAAAGTGCGTAGATATTTCACAAAAATAATGCGCTCTAAACACGAAAATGAGGTCACCCAGAAAGTTATATTTCCAAATTTTCGAATAACCCTTTTTGGACAACATCATTTTCGTGTCCCTTATTTTTACTTCACTCGTTTAAATATTTGATAACAGCCATTTCTCTTCCAAATCGGTCACCATTATCAATAAATCCCAAACTGACATATAAGTGATGAGCTTCCTGGTTTTCTGGATGATAACCAGCAACAATTTTTTCCGCGTCTGGTAACTTACTCATCTCTGCAATCATTAACTTTGTTGCAGCCTTTCCTATACCTTTGCCTTGAAAATTCTCATCGACCATTATTCTAAATACCCAATAACCATCAAGTTCCTCTTTTTCAGTGTTATACATTAGGAAACCCACTACTCTATTCTCAAAGTAAATTGCAAACGGTTTTAATGACGGTTCAAACTTTGATTGGGCAATTGATATAGCGTTTGATTCTAAATATTCTTCTTGTTTCTCTGATAACTTCAATTGACAGCATTCATACCAGTTTTCTTCGTTCAATTCTTCAATTTTTACATTACCTGTAAGCATATATTTTCCCCTTTCAAATTTCGGGGAAACGCTAAGTCAACTTTGTTAGTTAGGCGTTATCCCCTTTAAGTTCTTCATTGAAACAGCTCTTTTGATTTATCATAATGAACGCCTCCCTTAACAATTTTATGTCTAAAAACTACGATGTGTAACTTTTTAGACTATTCAATTATACCATATTCTGCTCCACAAAATGGCCCGATTCAGGCATAGTGTTTGTTGTTATACAGATAGGTAAGGGTTTGACGTTATCGCTCCCTTTTCCCCCTGTTAGCACCGTACGTGCGACTTTCATCGCATACGGCACCCCAACTAATCCAATCGATTTAATCATCAACACTTCTGATATCTTAATATCCTCCATGTTTCAATTCTTCCGTTTCAATAAGTCGGTGCCTTCCGTGGAAGGTGAACCTCTATTAGTCTCACGAGAACCTTATTAACCGATAAAGATTTGCCTTGCATGATTAAATGTTTCTTCATTAGTCTAGTGGCTATCCCTCCGGGTGATTAGGCCTTTCATCGGTACTGTGCCACCTCTTTCACCGATATAAAGACAAGTTATACAGTCACTATTATCATGAATGCTTTCCTTGTCACCGTTTCAATGGCAGTAAGTCCTCCACGTTATCAGCTTACCACGTTGAATATTATCTATTATGGAACAAACTTAGGTGCTTCCTATGAGCCTGTTAGCATTGCATATGCCTGTAACACAAGATGGATTTTTATATTGCGGATTCTTACTCACCCACAGCTAACCCTACATTTAATAGTAAATCCATTTCTGTATAACGCGCGTCTAGACCCGTACATTCAGAAGTTTGTCAGCAATACAGTATCTTGTTGTATTCCATTGCATTCTCACCATATTTGTTCAACCCAAGCACCATGATTTACACCACCCCATCGGGTAGGGTTTCGTCAGCCGAATTGTTACGGTAAATTCTCACGCCTATTAGCCGAGCTTATAACACGCTTTTCCTTACTAAAACAGCATGCTATTCGACGCAGGGGAAGCCTTTCTGAACGTTACCTCATCATTCGACTCCTGATAATATCCTTCATTTAAATTATAATTGCCTGACCTTTACCGAGACTATGTTAGCCACATCTCATTTGGGCCAGGAACGTGTCGCACCCACAACTGCGCCCGTTAACGGAAGATCACACTTTAAGAATATTATTTAAGGTTAATTCGTCAATTTTATCTACAATCAACTGGGAAAGGAATTCGTAGCCTGATTCCCCTATGTGCAACCCATCATTTTTCTTACCTCTTAGCAATTGTCGATAATCATTTCTTATAATCATTTTTGAAAATAAGTCTATAAGATGGCTCCCTGAATCATAAGATACCTCTTTAACCATTTTCGCATATTCATATAGTGTCTCATTGGTTCTTGCAAATTGAACATTTTCATCAACAGGGGCAGGAGTAATTAATATTATCTTCCTCGATCCTATTTTATTAGTAATTCGTAAAAGGTTTTCTTTAAACGTAGTAATATCTATCATTTTATGGAAGGCAGCATCGTTAGCACCAAATAATACCGTTACGAGATCAGGATTGTGATTTAAGACATCTGATTCAACTCTATTGAGTGCATCAGACGTGTTATCTCCTGAAACGCCTGAATTAATCACTGTAAAATCATTTAGTTTTAGGGAAAGCTTTGAAGTTAACATAGGTTCTTGATGGCCTTCTATTCTTGCAGTAATACTATCACCAAAACAAACTAATCTTTTAAGCATTCAATCACTCCTTTTAAACTCAAACATTCAAAAACTTTTCGTTTCTGTACAATAGTTTGCTCTTAATCCAGGAAAGCGCCCGTTAGCGAAAGATTATAAGTGTATTTCTAGCTGAAACTAAAGCCCCTTTACCAGAAGACTTGAGTTCAAGATAATCACAAAGTGTTATTTGATGGTCATAAAATACTTTGTTCTTTGTTAAGCAAAGCAAAAAGTGTGGGAATTGAATTATCATATTGTTTAAGTTCTGTTATTGTTTCCTTTACTTGAGTAGTTCCTAACTTTTGTTCTTCTTCATCTGAACATCCCATTCTCAAAGACCGTTTTAAATTGTATTCAAGCCACCCCAATTTACCTAAATACCCAGCTTCTAAGACCAGGATCCAATCTGCTTGAAGTTCCCCATAGTTATTTTTATAACCCTCTAAGAATGCCAAAAATCTATCTTCAATTATGTTTTGAGACCCATTATCAGACCAATATACTGCGGTTTCTATTAAGTCTTGCACGGGATTTATATAACCAGCTGACTCCCAATCAATTATCATTGGTCTACCTTGGTTCCACATAACATTCTTAGGATCTAAATTCCTGTGACTAATAACTGTTTCTTTTGATAAAATTTCAGTAGCTTTTTTTGACTTAGTATCCCATTCATAAAGTTTATCGATGTTTTCTTTCAATAACCCCACCCACTCAGAACTGGCTTCTTGACCTTCTTTCAAATAAATATACCAATCTTTCAAATGACCATTATTTATTCCACCATACTCAATATCAAGGTCTTCAAAGTTTGTTTTATGGATATTTGCAAGGATTGAGCCCATTTTTTTACTATGGATGGTCTTTAATCTCTATGGTGTTTAGACTCCGACCTTCAATCCAATCAAACACCATATAGAATTGATTATTTACTTCATTAACAAATTTACCATTAATAATATTGGCTGGGCGTGCAGGTATGTTGTTAGAAACACGATTCGTAATTTTTTCAGAGTTTATATAGTTCGTCATTGCACCAGGTCTTTTAATTATTTCGGGGTTCAATAATTTCACTGCATATTTTCCATTTGTTGTTTTTATTTGATACATCTTGTGTAAGAGTCCTCCAGAAATTGGTTCAGGAGGACTGACTATTTCCCCCAAGTTAGCATTATTACATATCCGTATAATTGGATGATCACTTTCACTACCACTCATCTTTTAATCCACCTTTTAAATGTCTACCAATAGAAAAGGACATCAGCCTATTATAGAAATGCGCCCTTTTGTGAAATAATTTAATTACGTTCTTGACGTTGATACCAAGCTACTGCGTTTCGTTCAATTTCTAATACTAGCTGTTCCTTCCCTTTTATGTATGATGCAATATCGTAGGGAAATTGTTGAGACAGTTCCTTTTTTAAGTCTCCGTATTCTTTCACAACATCTTGATTAGCCCGTAGATAATCTCTAAATGCTAGATGACGTTCAATTTCCGGATTGCCTAATTCATAAATGTGCACATGATGAGTTCGATTATCTCCTCCTTTTTGGAAGTATCGTCGTCCTGATATCCCGTTTTCCCCATTTGGTTCATAACCGATAGAGATCATTGCTGAATTATACTCATCGATCCGATGAATGTCTTTAACTACAGGCATCATATCAATTATAGGCTTTGCCTTTAGACCGTTTACAGCGGTACTGCCAATGTGATGAATTTTAATTATTTCAGGACCGAATATACCATGTAATTTTTTTGCTTCGTTTTCAAACATCGAATTCCAATACTCATCATATGGCTTTACTTCAATTTTTCTCATTCAGATCCTCCCTTTTGATTGCCTGTAAAATGGTTAATTATCATTGTAATAATCCATGAACAATGTGCATTTGTAATTTCTACTTTCTAAGTTTAATACCCCTTTTCTTCTTCTAGTGATAGGTAAGCTTTTGAAATTATCGCCGACTTTTCCCCCACTTCACACCGTACGTGTGACTTTCATCGCATACGGCGTTCCAACTAACCAATTCATTCAATATTTTTCTGATACCGAGAGTTGCTTTATATCTTCGATTGTTAGTCCATCATAACCAGCCGTCTTATTGCCAGTATTTCGTTTATTACGAAAAGCTAATCGAATGTTTTCATCAGATTGCATTAAATCTATTAGTCAATAAAAATTTTGACCATTAACACTTTGAGCATATAAAGCATCGAAATGGTATTGCATATTATAATATTCGTTGTGTCTCAGTTTCTTTCGCTTTAACAAGCGGTGGCTCCTTTAAGAGCTGAACCTCTATTAGTCTTACAAGAACCTTATTAATGATGAAGAACTGTCTTACATGGTTGAATAAACCTTTTATTAGTCTAGTGGCTATCCCTCCACGTTCGTTTCATCAAGAGTAAGCTCTCCACGTTATCAGCTTACAACGTTGAATTATGTCTATTCTAGGCCCGTACATTCAGAAGTTCGTCAGCAATATACTTTCTTATTATATTTCACTGCATTCTCACCATATCTGTTCAACCCAAGCACCATGATTTACACCACCCCATCGGGTAGGCTTTCGTCGGCTGGACTGTTACTGTAAATTCTTGCGCCTATTAACCGAGCTTATAACACACAATTTCTTACTAAACAGCGTGCTATTCGACGCAGGGGAAGCCTTTCAGAGCGTTACCTCCTCATTCGACTCCTCGACATAATCCTTCAGTAAAAAAAAGTATAACTGCCTGACTTTATCGAAATTGTGTAACTACACTTCATTTGAGTCAGAAACGTTTCGCACTCGACAATATGGCCCAATTCTAGCACAACTTTGTTCCGTTATTGCGCCCAATTTCTTTATAAGCATTTTACAACCTGGTGCTATTCTTCCTCTTTCTCCGTTATTAATTGTGCAATAGCCTCACACTTTTTCATTGCCCACATGTAATGATTAGAGGTGTTTGCTGCAAAATAACTGTATAAATTGCTTGTTTTTGTCCACTTATAGTATTTTTTAGTCATGATTTCTTCATTGGTATGTAATTCAATTAATTTCATCACTCTCTTATGGCTTAACCTCAGCTTTTTTATAGCTTGATTTATTGTTACATCTTGGTAGTTTTCTTGAATTTGTGAGTTAAGGTGCCTGATATTTCGCCATTTATAACCAGGTGCAGGCATAAAAGGTATATCACCATCCATACCTTCTCGATACCATCTCTCAAGCATTGCATCCCATTCATACAAATGCATTAATACATCACGAAAATTCTTGTCTCTTTCCCCAGTTTCAACAGATATCTTCCTCTTTCTGCTAGGTACCGATTCAATAATATCTATCTAACAATAATTTAAAATTATTCTCACTGTTTAGTACAAGAATATCCTTTTCCTTTTTAGCTGCCATAGTAATTCCTCCCTTTGTATCTCTGAAATTTTAACTTTTACCAAAATAGTTGTTCAACATAATGGCCCTTATATATGACTCTGGCGCCAAATCCTTATTCCAGAAAGACACCCGTTAGTTGATTGAATTATTTTTATATTATAAAATCTATCCAATAATCATTAGACCAACCTCTGAGCCGAGACCTGTTTCCCAAAAAAATAAAAATATTACCATAAAGAGGAACCAAAAAATTCTCCAAGCCTTAGTGGGGCGTACAAATTGAATGAAATAAAAAATAACCCAGACGACAAACGAAAGCACCATTGCCAAATACATATAGGAAGGTATTCCCCCCTCACTCATTCCAGCCCCAAACGAGGCTAATGCATTAAGTGACATTAATAAGAGCAAAATAATAAAATTATATATATGAAATGCCTTCTTACCCAACCGTATCACTCCTAATAGCTAATTTTTTGTCCTTTTTCTATTTCTTATTCCACTAAAATGCCCAGTTAGCACAATATCTCTACCCTTCAATAATAATATAATATTCAAATTATTTTATTTAAGGTTCCCACAAAAAGCGATCAAATTTAATGGATCACCTTGTTTAACTAAAGCACCAGATAGTTGAATAGCGTAGAACCTATTGCATATTAAAAAGTGCTACTATTCAATTTAATTGTAGCATTAATCATCATTTTCCTTTTACTTATTTTAGTAATTCTTCTTTAAGACTTATATTTTCACTAACTAAATCAGTAAGCGTCAAATAATTCCCGTCTTCTTTTAGTTTAGTCAATGTTAAAGTAATTTACTAGCTCGCTAACTTGGTCGTGTATATTCTCTAATAAACGGTCTCCAAAATTGACATCTTTTTTAATTGTACTTTGAATGTCTAACATCATACGAGCGGCAAAAAGCAGCTTCAGACATCGAAAACTAAGGCCTCTCGGCGTGTGGTTAGCGTGGACGATGAAACTCTGGCGATCTTAAAGAAATGGTGTAGCAAGCAAATACAGCGCTATCTGACGTTAGAACTTACCACTCCTTTTCAATCTGATGATAAACAGCTCGTCTTTACGGTCTATAATCAGTTAAAACATGAAATGGATTACTGCCGACTGGCTTACTTGAATGAAAAGCTGAAGCGGATTTATCAAAAGAACCCGGAACTGCCACAAATAAAAATTCACGCCTTCCGGCAAACACATGCCAGTTTGTTGTTTGCAGCTGGTGCTTCTATCAAAGATGTACAATCCCGGATCGGCCACACCGATATTAAAACCACGATGGATATTTACACTCATGTGACCGATGAAGCGAAGGAGAAAACAGCAAAGATGTTCCAGAAATACATGGTTTTAGCCTGGGTATTCAATTCCCAATTCGGACATGAAAAAGCCCTCTCTGCTTTATAAGAGCAAAGAGGGCAAACCCTTGGTATATAAGGTTTCTTAACGTTTTGAGAACTGAGGTGCACGACGTGCTTTTTTAAGACCGTATTTCTTACGCTCTTTCATACGAGCATCACGAGTTAGGTAGCCTTCTGTTTTAAGAGATCCACGATATTCTGGATCAGCTTCAAGAAGCGCACGTGCGATTCCGTGACGGATAGCACCAGCTTGACCAGTAAAACCTCCACCATGAACGTTAACAATAACGTCATAAGTACCTTGAGTTTCAGTAGCCACTAGCGGCTGATTTAAAATTAAAATTTGTGTTTCGTATGGGAAATAATCTGATGCGTTACGTCCGTTAATTGTAACATTACCTGTACCAGGTACTAAACGTACGCGTGCAGTTGATTTTTTACGACGACCTGTGCCATAGTATTGTACTTGTGCCAAAATGTTTACCTCCTTTTAGTTACCCACGAAGCTCGTAAACTTCCGGTTTTTGTGCTTGATGAGTGTGTTCAGATCCTCTGAATACGTGTAATTTTTTACCCATTTTACGTCCTAGAGAGCCTTTAGGAAGCATTCCTTTAACAGCAAGCTCTAGCATTTGCTCAGGATATTTCGTACGCATTTCGTATGCAGTACGCTCTTTAAGTCCACCAGGGTGGTTTGTATGGCGATAGTAAATTTTATCTGTAATTTTCTTACCACTTAATTCTACTTTTTCTGCGTTAATGATAATCACATGGTCACCAGTGTCTGCATGTGGTGTGTAAGTTGGCTTATGCTTTCCACGAAGGATCGCAGCAACTTCACTCGCTAAGCGTCCTAAACGCTTGCCTTCTGCATCAACAACTAGCCATTTGCGTTCAATATTATTTTCATTTGCCATGAAAGTTGTGCGCATGAGTGTTTCCCTCCATATTTTAAAAAAATCAATTTCAATATTCATTCGTCTATTTCAACATAATTAGTTTCCGGGGCTAATCATGGTTTAGAAATAAAATGCCATAGATCATAATACACCAAATGATAGGATTTTGTCAAGAGCTGATGCATATGATTTGCATTTTCTCCGACAATCCGCTTACCTTTTTTCATCATACCTAACATTCCATAAATAGAGGCCTTCTGAGGGCACGGTTTCTCCAACAAGCCTTCTATCCCTCTTCGCCAATAAATCCATGATATCAGCCGGCTGACGCCTTCCTTGACCTATATCTAAAAGGACACCTACGATAATTCGGACCATATTATATAAAAAACCACTCCCGCGAAAGATAAACTCAATTTCCGAGCCTTTCTTTTCACAACTCACCTGATAAAGCGTCCGCTCTTTTGTTCCTTTGGTAGTAGCTTTAGCAGAGGAAAAAGTTGTAAAATCATGGGTCCCCTCTAGATAATCACAAGCCGCTTGAATGGACCTAATATCTAATTCATAAGGAAAATAATATGCATAATTCCGTTTAAATACATCCGGTTCACTTTCATGCCAAACATAATATCGATATTCTTTTTCAATTACATCATAGCGTGCATGAAATGAATCATCTGCATATTCGACTTCTTTAACATATAGATCATTCGGAAGTAAGGTATTTAAGGCCTGCTTCCAGTTATATAGAGGAATATCATAAGCTGAGTCAAAATGAATGGTTTGACCCTTCGCATGAACACCTGTATCTGTTCTTCCAGAAGCTTGAATACGAATGTACTCCCCTTTATGCATTTTAGTTAAAGCTGTCTCTAACGCCCCTTGTACGGTTCGTTTCTTAGGCTGTATCTGAAAGCCTGAAAACTGTGATCCGTCATAATTAATAATGCACTTAAGTCTTACCATACTGTAGCAGCCTTCCTTTGAAAGATAGATATTATCGTAGTAACGGAAATTCTATCCTTCCAATTATAATAATTAATTTCGTGTAATAAATAATCCGATTATAATACAAAGAAATAAGATATAGATGAATACATCACGTTTCGCAATTTTTAATTCACGAAGCTTTGTGCGCCCCTCTCCACCTTGATATCCTCTTGCTTCCATAGCCATTGCCAGTTCTTCTGCGCGCTTGAAAGCACTGACAAATAATGGAACAAGCAAAGGTACGACAGCTTTTATCCTTTCTTTTACAGGTCCTGTTTTAAAATCAACACCTCTTGAAGCCTGCGCCTTCGATATCTTTTCTGTCTCCTGTAGTAGAGTGGGGATGAATCGTAGTGAAATAGACATCATTAATGCTAATTCATGCACAGGAAACTTCACTTTCTTTAAAGGACGTAGCATATCCTCAATCGCGTCCGTGATCTCAATTGGTGTCGTGGTTAGGGTGAATAGAGAGGTTACTAAAATAAGTAAAAAGAACCTCATCGATATCGCAAATCCTTGAATTAACCCACCAGTATAAATGGTAAGCGTAAATATTTCCAATACAGGCTTGCCCTCTTTCGTGACAATCATATGGAGAATAAACGTAAAGATAATAAGAAACCATACGGGCGTTAACCCTTTTAATATAAACTTAATCGGGACTTTGGATGAAATTAAACTAGCTAAGGCAAAAGCTGTTAATATCCCATAACTCCAAACATTATTGGCAAAAAACACAATGAAAACATAAATAAATATTATCGAAATCTTTGTTCGTGGATCTAACTTATGAATGATAGAATTTCCCGGGACATACTGACCAATAACCAAAGCATTATTCATGAAGGGTTCCCCCTTTTAACGAACGCTTCATTTGCAAACCAAGTTGTTGCACAGTTTGCCTAGTATAGGGGATATGGATACCAAATTTCTTTTCATAGTTATCAAGAAATTGTACCATTTCTGGAACGTCTAACTGTACATTCTGTAATGCCTCTTTTTGGACAAATACTTCCTCAGGCTTCCCTTCCATATATTTGGTTCCCTTATTAAGAATAATGACATGATCAGCGTATTTTACTGCATCCTCCATACTATGTGTTACTAAAATTGTCGTAAGTGCTTGCTCCTGATGCCTGGTATAGAACATTTCCATGATTTCCTTCTGTCCACGTGGATCTAATCCAGCAGTAGGCTCGTCCAATACAAGTACTTCAGGCTTTGTTGCTAATACACCAGCTATTGCCACCCGCCTCATTTGGCCACCGCTTAAGTCAAACGGAGAACGGTTCAAGAAATCTTCCGTTAAGCCAACAGCTGATAGAACTTCTGGAATTCTGTCTTGTATTTCTCTATCCCCAACACCAAAATTTCGCGGACCAAAGCCAATATCCTTCGCTACCGTTTCCTCAAATAGTTGATGCTCCGGATATTGAAATACAACACCTACACGACTTCTAAGCTCTTTCATTAATTTAGGTTTTTCTTCTGCGCTTAAATGATAATCTCCTATCCATACGTCACCTTCAGTTGGTCTGATTAGTCCATTTAAATGTTGGATTAATGTTGATTTTCCAGAACCAGTATGTCCGATAATTGCTACAAAAGAACCAGAAGGGATATGAAAATCTAAATGGTCAATTGCTTTATGTGCGAACGGTGTATGCTGTTGATATACGTAGCTTACGTTCTTGAATGTAATATCCATAAGTCCTCCAGCAGTTCTTCATGATTTAGTGGCTCCTGTGTAACGGGAATGGCCTCTGCTTTTAATACATCAGCTAACCTAGATACAAACGGAACATCCAATCCAATCTTACGCAATGCTTCCTTCTTTGAAAAAATTTCTCTCGGCACACCCTCCGCCCAAATCTGTCCATCATTCATTACAATGGCACGATCAGCTTGAATGACTTCTTGTAAGTCATGGGTGATCGTAAGTAATGTGACCTCTTTTACCTTCTGTACGCCAGCTATTGTCTTCATAATTTCGTTTCGCCCTTTTGGATCAAGCATTGCTGTCGCTTCATCTAAAATTATAACCTTTGGGGAAATGGCTAGAACACTTGCAATCGCTACACGCTGTTTTTGTCCACCAGATAATCGATGTGGTTCTGTAATTCGATAATCCTCCATACCTACAGCGCTTAAGACATCATCCAAGCGCTTAAGCATTTCTTCTCGAGGTAATCCTCTATTTTCCATGCCAAAGGCTACATCGTCCTGAACCGTCGTTCCCACAAACTGGTTATCTGGATTTTGAAAAACCATTCCAACATCTTTCCGTACATCCCATACAGATTCCGAATTTACCTGCTTGTCATCTATGAAAATTTCACCCTCTTGCGGAAACAATAAACCATTCATTAATTTAGCGATCGTGGATTTACCTGAACCATTATGACCAATTATGGCAACCCACTCATTTTCATAGATTGTAAACGAACAATTCTTTAGTACCCAAGGCTGCTCATCTCCATATCGAAAAGATACATTTCTAAACTCGATTAACTTCTTACTCATCATTGTTCCTCCATCTAAACTCACCCGGGGTGTATTCTTTCCTCTAATGAACATGTCTCAGCTTCGTTCTTTAGCTGATTGATTAAGGCTTTACGATGCAATTCGTATGTTAGACGAATGATCTTTCCTTTCCTTTTTCCTTCTACAAAAAAAGGGCTTGGATGCACCTCGTAGAAGAGATTCAGTCCTGCCCTTGTCGGATGTGGTTACATTAAACTAGTTCAATAATTGCCATTTCTGCTCCGTCACCTTGACGAGCACCCAATTTAAGAACACGAGTGTATCCACCTTGACGGTCTTCGTAACGTGGAGCCACATCATCGAAAAGTTTTTGAATCACATTTTCGTTTTCGTTAGCTTCCTTGTTATATAGAAATGATGCTGCTTGACGGCGAGCATGAAGATCCCCACGCTTACCTAAAGTAATCATTTTTTCTACGATGGATCTTAGCTCCTTCGCTTTTGCTTCTGTTGTTTCAATCCGTTCATGAATAATTAAGTCAGAAGCAAGGTTACGAAGCAACGCCATACGATGATCGGTTGTACGACCTAATTTTCTAGCCATGGACTATCCCTCCCTTTCATGATGACTAATGACTTATTTAAAATACGATCAACTGAAAAAAGCTACGTCCAGATCATACTGCACTTTTGATTTTATCAGTCATCATCTCGTAAGCCTAGGCCAAGGTCATTAAGTTTTACTTTTACCTCTTCTAATGACTTGCGACCAAGATTACGTACTTTCATCATATCTTCTTCAGATTTATTTGAAAGCTCTTGAACTGTATTGATACCAGCACGTTTTAAGCAGTTATAAGATCGAACAGATAGATCAAGTTCTTCGATGGTCATTTCCATCACTTTTTCTTTTTGATCTTCTTCTTTTTCGACCATAATCTCTGCGTTCTGCGCTTCATCTGTTAAGCCTACAAAAATGTTTAGATGCTCCGTAAAGACTTTCGCGCCTAAAGAAACAGCTTCTTCAGGTCGAATACTTCCGTCAGTCCATACATCCATTGTTAATTTATCAAAATTAGCTACTTGCCCTACACGTGTATTCTCTACTTGATACGTAACACGTGACACTGGAGTAAAAATTGAATCAATTGGTATGATACCAATTGGTTGGTCATCTCTTTTGTTAGCATCAGCGGGACGATAGCCACGTCCACGTTCTGCTGTAATCTTCATATGCAAGCTGCCTTTGCTATTTAACGTTGCAATTGGCAAATCCGGATTTAATACTTCTACATCACTATCGAATGTTAGGTCTGCAGCCGTAACTTTTCCTTCTCCCTGCACATCAATCTCTAATGTTTTCTCTTCATCAGAGTAAATCTTTAGAGCTAGTTTCTTCAGATTCAAAATAATCGTTGTCACATCTTCAACAACACCTTCGATTGTTGAAAATTCATGTAGCGCTCCATCAATTTGAACTGATGTAACAGCAGCACCTGGAAGTGAGGATAGTAGGATACGACGCAAGGAGTTTCCTAGAGTGGTACCATATCCACGTTCGAGCGGTTCGACTACGAATTTTCCAAATGTAGCATCATCGCTGATTTCTACCGTTTCAATTTTTGGTTTTTCAATTTCGATCATTCAATAAAACCCTCCTTTAAAACGTCGAAACCCCGGTTAGACCAGCTGTCTAACCGAAATTCCTCAAATAGGCAGTTGGCGTTTCTGCACTACCTGTAGTTCTTTCGTACGTTCTTGTCTCTCGGATGCTGTTCGCTAAAGGAGATATACTCCTTTACACTTTTAGCTATCATAACCCATTATAGACAGGGTGACAAATTATATACGGTATAATTATACACGACGACGTTTTGGTGGGCGACAACCGTTGTGAGGAACTGGAGTTACGTCCTTAATTGCAGTAACTTCCAATCCTGCTGCTTGAAGTGAACGGATAGCTGCTTCACGGCCAGCTCCAGGTCCTTTAACCGTTACTTCAAGTGTTTTCATGCCATTGTCAATTGCAGACTTAGCAGCAGTTTCAGCTGCCATTTGTGCAGCAAAAGGTGTAGATTTACGTGAGCCTTTAAAGCCAAGTGCACCAGCTGAACTCCATCCAAGAGAGTTACCTTGTGTGTCCGTAATCGTTACAATTGTGTTGTTGAACGTTGAACGGATATGTGCAATACCTGACTCAATATTCTTTTTCACACGACGTTTACGTGTATTAGTTTTACGTGCCATAGATTATACCTCCTTTTCGTTATTTCTTCTTATTAGCGATCGTACGACGTGGTCCTTTACGTGTACGTGAATTATTTTTTGTTTTCTGTCCACGAACAGGAAGCCCACGACGATGACGGATACCGCGATAAGAGCCGATTTCGATTAGGCGTTTAATATTAAGGGATACTTCACGACGAAGGTCACCTTCAATTGTATATTCGTCCGTTGCTTTACGGATTCTTCCTAATTCATCCTCTGTAAGGTCGCGTACGCGTGTGTCTTCGGAAACGCCTGCTTCTTTAAGGATATTTTGTGCAGTGTTTTTTCCAATACCATAAATATAGGTTAGTGAAATAACTACACGTTTATCACGTGGAATATCAATACCTGCAATACGTGCCATAGCTTTCAAACACCTCCAATTTCTTAACCTTGTTTTTGCTTATGCTTCGGATTTTCACAAATTACCATTACTTTACCATTTCGTTTAATAACTTTACATTTTTCACAAATGGGTTTTACTGATGCTCTTACTTTCATCATCTTTACCTCCTTTAATGGAGCAGAGCTTATTTATAACGGTACGTAATTCGTCCTCTAGTTAAATCATACGGAGAAAGTTCAACCGTTACTTTATCGCCAGGAAGAATGCGAATAAAATGCATACGAATTTTACCAGAAACATGGGCTAATACTGTATGACCATTTTCCAATTCTACATTAAACATCGCATTTGGCAACGTTTCTGTTACGGTTCCTTCCACTTCAATTACATCGTCTTTCGCCATCGTGTTGATCTCCCTTCTTCAAATCAGTCACAACTTCATTGACAAATTTAGCTATGGCAAATCGTAATTTACCATTTGTGACACGACCAGTTTCTAGAAGGCTGTTTTGGACTTCTGGAGAAATATAATCCATTCTTTCAATATGATGCAGATTCTTTTTCTTTGGTCGATCATATTTACGTTTTTCCCCATCTGCAAGCAAGACATACTTTTCATCGATAATTTTAATTACTAATGCGTATTGACCCGCTTCACGTCCTTGCATAATACGAACAACTTGACCTATTAGCGGAATCGAATCATCTTCGTTCAACAACGATCACCTTCACTTAGGCTATAGTTTATATGGCTACCTTTTAGATGATGTCCCAAAGGTCCGGTAAAGACGTATTATCGAACTTCTTCGTACTCTTTATCCACCCTTAGAACAACTAAAAATAGGAAAAAGGTTTACTCACTTTTCATCCTGTGTCACTTTATTATGAAGTAATACACGTTTATGCGTATGTTACTCTCGACTAATTATAACTTTTAACAATTAGAATTGCATCCCTCGTGCGCTTAATTACAGTTAAGATGCTTATTTTTCAATTTTTGACTGAATATCTTGAAATACTTCATCAATATCCTTATCTCCATTGACAGTTACAAGATATCCTCTATCCTCGTAAAAATCCAATAACGGTTTGGTTTGCTCCATATTTACAGATAAACGAGTTTTCACCGTATCGGCTTTATCATCATCACGTTGGATTAATTGTGAACCATCCTTATCACAGACCCCATCTTCCTTAGGCGGGTTATAAACTACATGATAAGTTGCTCCGCATGTCGGACAAATTCTACGACCAGTTAGACGCTCCACTAATTTTTCTTCCGGTACATCTACATGAAGTACGTAATCAATGGATTGATCCATATCTTGCAATAAGTCCTGTAAGGCTTCTGCTTGAGCGATTGTCCTTGGAAAACCATCTAATAGAAAGCCATTCTTACAATCATCCTTACCCAAGCGTTCTCTGACAATCCCAATCGTAACTTCATCTGGAACAAGTTCGCCTTGATCCATATATTCTTTTGCTTTCTTTCCTAGGTCTGTTCCCTCTTTAATAGCTAAACGGAACATATCTCCTGTTGAAATATGAGGGATGTTATATTTTTCATTTATTTTCTCAGCCTGCGTACCTTTACCAGCACCTGGCAGACCCATTAAAATCAAGTTCAACAATTTTCCCCTCGCTCTCATTGTCAGCAAAAATTACTTTATAAACCCTTTGTAGTGACGCTTTACCAACTGACTTTCCAATTGTTTCATCGTTTGCAGGGCAACACCTACAACGATAAGTAAGCTTGTGCCGCCAATTTGTATAGACGCAGGTAGATCGGCTATTCCACCTAGGGCGATTGGTAGTACAGATACAGCTGCTAAAAACAGCGCGCCTACGAATGTTAAACGATATAAGACTCTTGTCAAATACGTTTCCGTATTCTTACCAGGACGAATGCCCGGAATGTAGCCACCTTGTTTTTGTAAATTCTCAGCCATTTGTTCAGGATTCACTTGAACAAATGTATAGAAATAAGTGAAAGCAATAATTAATGCTACATAAATAACCATACCTGTTGGCTGCGTATAATCGAATATACGTTGAATTGTTGCTGCAATCTGATTACCTTCAAAGAAACTGGCAACCGTACTAGGTGCCATGATAAATGCAATCGCGAAAATGACTGGAATTACCCCAGCAGCATTTACTTTTAACGGTAAATGTGTAGAGTGCCCGCCAACCGGAGAGCGATTTACAAGTTTTTTGGCATATTGTATAGGTATTTTTCGCAATGCCTGTTGAATGAAAATTACTCCAACTGTCACTGCTACAACTACCAAAGCAATTAAGGCAACAATAACAATGTTAATAAACAAATCATCACCAGGATTTATAAAATACTGGCTGTATAATTGTTTAATTCCATTCGGTACTGCTGCTACGATACCTGCAAAAATAATGATGGAAATTCCGTTACCTACTCCATTAGCAGTGATTTGTTCACCTAACCACATCAGGAATGCAGTTCCACTTGTTAACACAATAGCAATAACAAGAAACTTCATTATTCCAGGGTCAGCAATTAGCAAACCACCTGCCATCGCATTAAAGCCAATAGACATTGCAATTGCTTGGATAAACGCAAGGACAATCGTACCGTAACGCGTAACCTGCGCTAATTTCTTTCGGCCTGCATCCCCTTGCTTTTTCCATTCAGCAAATTTGGGTACAACATCCATCTGCAATAATTGCATAATAATTGATGCCGTAATATAAGGCATAATTCCCATGGCAAAAATGGAGAAGTTTTGTAAGGCTCCCCCACCAAATGTATTCAGAAATCCAAATACGTTTTGCTGGTTCATCAATTGATCGATTGCTAGCTTATCTGTAAATGGCACAGGAATAAATGTGCCTAGACGGAAGACAACCAACATCAATAATGTGAAAATTATTTTCCGCCTAATGTCACCTACGCGCATAAAATTGGAGATTGTACGGAACATTAAATCACCTCTGTTTTACCGCCCGCTGCCTCTATTGCTTCTTTCGCTGAAGCAGAGAACTTGTGAGCTTTTACTGTTAGTTTCTTTTCGATAGCACCATTGCCAAGTACTTTAATACCGGCTTTAAGTTTGCTTACGACACCTTCTTCCAGTAATAGCTCAGGTGTAATTTCTGTGCCGTCTTCAAAACGATTTAAAGTATCCAGGTTTACAATTGCAAATTCTTTACGGTGAATGTTTGTAAATCCTCGTTTTGGCAGACGTTGAAATAGTGGCATTTGACCACCTTCAAAGCCCGGACGAGTTCCACCGCCAGAACGTGCTTTTTGACCTTTATGTCCACGACCGGATGTTTTACCGTTACCTGATGACATACCACGACCTACACGATTACGATTTTTACGTGTACCTTCTGCAGCCTTCAATTCATGAAGTTTCATGCGAGCACCTCCTCTTTACGCTAATTTCGTATTTAAACTTCTTTAACCGCTATTAAATGAGATACTTTATTAACCATACCACGAAGAGCTGGCGTATCTTCATGAACAACAGATTGACGAATTTTTTTAAGTCCTAGTGCTTGAACAGTTTTCTTTTGACCTTCTGTTCCACCAATAACACTGCGCGTGAGGGTGATTTCTAGTTTTTTAGACATAACAGTTCCCTCCTTATCCTAACAGTTCTTCTACAGACTTCCCGCGTAGTTTTGCTACGTCTTCTGCACGCTTCAAGTTTGTTAGTCCATTCAATGTTGCACGAATCATATTAATTGGTGTATTTGAACCTAGTGATTTAGTTAGTATATCACCTACACCAGCAAGTTCCAAGATGGCACGAACTGGGCCACCAGAGATAACTCCTGTACCTTCTGCAGCTGGTTTTAATAATACATTACCAGAACCAAATTGACCATGAATTTCATGCGGAATTGTGGTTCCAACGATCGGTACTGTAATTAAATTTTTCTTAGCATCGTCAACTGCTTTTTTAATTGCTTCTGGTACCTCTTGCGCTTTTCCTGTACCAAAACCTACATGACCATTCTTATCTCCGACTACAACTAGAGCTGCGAAACGGAAACGACGTCCACCCTTTACAACTTTTGCAACACGGTTGACCGTAACAACGCGTTCTTCTAGATCTAATTTGTTCGGATCAATGTTTTTACTCATGTATGTCCCTCCTTTATCGATTAAAATTCAAGACCTGCTTCTCTTGCAGCGTCTGCTAAAGCCTTCACACGACCATGATAAAGGTAGCCTCCGCGATCAAATACAACCGATTTGTAACCTTTATCCTGAGCACGTTTAGCGATCATTTCTCCGACCTGCTTTGCTGCTTCTACATTACTTGTAGATTCAACATTAATTTCGTTATCTTTCGTTGAAGCACTTGCAACAGTAGATCCATTGAGATCATCAATTAATTGTACATAGATGTGTTTATTTGAACGATATACGTTTAAACGAGGACGCTCCTGTGTACCAAAAAGACTCTTACGTACACGTGCATGTCTTCTTTTACGTATAACATTTTTGTCAGGTTTTGTAATCATTTAGGTCACTCCTTTCTGCTCCCTAACTATTCTTACTTAGCAGTTTTACCTTCTTTACGACGTACGTATTCACCTTCGTAACGAATACCTTTACCTTTATACGGTTCTGGCGGACGAATTGCTCTAATATTAGAAGCAACCGCTCCAACCAACTCTTTATCAATACCTTTAACGATAACTTGTGTGTTTTTTGGTACATCAATTTCGATACCGTCAACAGGGTCTAATTCAACAGGATGTGAGTAACCAGCGTTAATCACTACTTTGTTACCTTGTTTTTGCGCACGGTAACCAACCCCGATAATTTCAAGAGACTTCTCAAATCCTTTACTTACTCCTTCAACCATGTTGTTGATAAGGCTTCGAGTAGTACCGTGTAATGCGCGGTGGTCCTTGTGATCACTTGGACGCTCTAGCGTAATCACATTATCCTCCATATTAACTTTAATATCTGGATGTAGATTTCGTGTTAACTCACCTTTAGGTCCTTTAACTGAAACAACATTACCTTCCAGTTTAACTTCTACACCTTGGGGAATTTCAATCGGTTTAAGTCCTATACGAGACATTCCATGCACCTCCTCATCATTAAATAATCAATTACCAGACATATGCAAGTACTTCGCCACCAACTGCTTGAGAACGCGCTTCTTTGTCTGAAAGCACTCCTTTAGAAGTTGAAACGATAGCAATACCTAATCCGTTAAGTACACGTGGTACCTCATTAGCTTTTGCGTAAACACGTAGACCTGGTTTACTAATTCGTTTTATACCTGTAATAACTCGCTCTTCGTTTGTACCGTATTTAAGGAAAATACGCAGAACGCCTTGCTTGTTATCTTCAACAAGCTCATAGTCAGAAACAAAACCTTCACGTTTCAAGATATCAGCGATCTCTTTTTTGATTGTAGAAGCCGGAAGCTCTAACTTTTCATGTTTTACCATGTTAGCATTACGAATACGAGTTAGCATATCTGCGATTGGATCTGTCATAACCATTAATCATTACCTCCTTCCCGAATCGGGGTTTACCAGCTTGCTTTTTTGACACCAGGAATTTGACCTTTATAGGCAAGTTCACGGAAACAAATACGGCAAAGTTTAAATTTACGGATTACAGAATGTGGACGGCCACAACGTTCACAACGTGTATATTCACGTACTTGGTACTTTTGTGGACGTTTTTGTTTTGCAATCATTGATTTTTTAGCCACTATTTTCCCTCCTTGTATTAGCTCTTTCGTTTACTTTTGGAAAGGCATGCCTAGCTGAGCCAGAAGTTCACGAGCTTCTTCGTCAGTATTGGAGCTTGTTACGATAACAATATCCATACCACGTACTTTGTTAACTTTATCATAGTTAATTTCTGGGAAAATTAGTTGTTCTTTAACACCTAATGTGTAGTTTCCACGACCATCAAAAGCTTTTTTAGAAATACCACGGAAGTCACGTACACGTGGAAGTGATACTGCAATTAGCTTTTGAAGAAATTCGTACATACGCTCACCGCGAAGGGTTACTTTAGCACCGATTGGCATTCCTTCACGGAGACGGAAACCAGCGATAGATTTCTTTGCACGAGTTATCATTGGCTTTTGACCAGAAATTAATGAAAGCTCTTCGACAGCGTTATCCAAAGCTTTTGAGTTCTGTACTGCATCACCAACACCCATGTTGATGACAATCTTCTCGATTGCTGGTACTTGCATCACAGATTCATAGTTAAATTTATTCATCAAAGATGGTACTATTTCATCTTGGTATTTATTTTTAAGTTGATTCATCATGTCGCCCTCCTTTCGCTGAACCTATTTATCTAATGCTTCACCGGATTTTTTAGCGATGCGGACTTTCTTTCCATCACGTACTTCATGCCCAACACGAGTTGGTTCACCGGATTTAGGATCTATCGGCATTACGTTAGAAACATGGATTGGTGCTTCTTGATTAAGAATACCGCCCTGCGGGTTTTCTTGAGAAGGTTTGGCATGTTTTTTAATCATATTAATTCCTTCAACTAGCACACGATCCTTTTTCGGGTATGCTTCTAAGATAGTACCTTCTTTTCCACGGTCTTTGCCGGAAATTACTTTAACTTTATCACCTTTTTTTACATGCATGCTTAACGCACCTCCTAACAAGGCTAATTTTTAGCTTATAATACTTCTGGAGCAAGAGATACGATTTTCATGAATTTTGCATCACGTAATTCACGTGCGACTGGTCCGAAGATACGAGTTCCTCTTGGACTTTTATCATCACGGATGATTACCGCTGCATTTTCATCAAAACGAATATATGACCCATCTTTACGGCGTGCACCAGACTTCGAACGAACAATAACAGCTTTAACAACGTCACCTTTTTTGACAACGCCTCCTGGTGTTGCTTCTTTTACAGTACATACAATAACATCACCGATATTAGCTGTTTTACGTCCTGATCCACCCAATACTTTAATGGTTAGCAATTCACGAGCACCAGAGTTATCTGCGACTTTCAAACGAGTTTCTTGTTGAATCATATCGCTGTGACCTCCCTTCGGATCTTCCTTAGCGAACTATATTATATAATTACCGCTTCTTCAACAACTTCAACTAGACGAAAACGCTTAGTAGCTGATAGCGGACGAGTTTCCATGATACTTACAATGTCACCAGTTTTAGCCTGGTTATTTTCATCATGTGCTTTTAACTTTTTAGAGTATTTTACACGTTTGCCGTATAGCTTGTGGAACTTATACGTTTCAACTAAAACAGTAATTGTTTTATCCATTTTATCGGAAACAACACGGCCTGTGTATACTTTACGATTATTACGTTCAGTCATATCGAGGCTAACCTCCTCTTCAATTTTCTAGTTATTTACGCTTAATTCACGTTGACGTACTACAGTTTTCATACGTGCAATTGACTTTCTAACTTCACGAATGCGTGCAGTGTTTTCCAATTGGCCTGTTGCAAGTTGGAAGCGTAAATTAAATAGTTCTTCTTTTAACGATTTAACTTTTTGTTCAATTTCGGCAGTGGTTAGTTCTCTAATTTCATTAGCCTTCATTGCTTTCACCACCAATTTCTTCACGTTTTACAAACTTAGTTTTGATCGGAAGTTTATGAGAAGCAAGACGCAACGCTTCGCGAGCAACCTCTTCTGATACACCTGCGATTTCAAACATAATTTTCCCTGGCTTAACTACTGCTACCCATCCTTCAGGAGCACCTTTACCGGAACCCATTCGAACCTCTAGGGGTTTTGCAGTGTATGGTTTGTCTGGGAAGATTTTAATCCAAACCTTACCGCCACGTTTCATGTAACGAGTCATTGCAATACGAGCAGCCTCGATTTGACGGCTAGTAATCCATGAAGCTTCTGTTGCTTGCAGACCAAATTCACCGAAAGCTACTGTTGTGCCGCCTTTAGCTTGGCCTCTCATTTTACCACGATGTTGTCTACGATATTTCACACGTTTAGGCATTAACATAATGCATTGCCCCCTTCCTTATTTTTCTGATTTAGTTGGAAGGACTTCTCCACGGTAAATCCACACTTTTACACCTAATTTACCATAGGTTGTATCAGCTTCTGCTGTACCATAGTCTATATCAGCACGTAAAGTGTGTAGTGGTACTGTTCCTTCACTATAATGTTCCGCACGAGCGATATCTGCTCCGCCAAGACGTCCAGATACTTGTGTTTTAATCCCTTTTGCTCCAGCGCGCATTGCACGTTGAATGGTTTGTTTTTGAGCACGACGGAATGAAATACGGTTTTCTAATTGACGAGCAATATTTTCAGCAACTAATGTTGCATCGATATCGACTTTTTTGATTTCTACGATATTGATATGAACTCGTTTGCCTGTAAGGCTGTTCAATGATTTACGTAGTGCTTCTACTTCTGATCCGCCTTTACCAATTACCATACCTGGTTTACCAGTATGAATCGTAATGTTCACGCGGTTTGCTGCACGTTCTATTTCGATCGAAGAAACAGCAGCAATTTTTAAGCGGTTTTCAAGATATTCTCTAATTTTAATATCTTCGTGTAGTAAGTCTGCATAGTCCTTGCCTGCGTACCATTTAGACTCCCAGTCTTTAATAATACCGACGCGAAGACCTGTTGGATTTACTTTTTGACCCACTGACTATCCCTCCTTCTTTTCTGTTACCACAACTGTGATGTGGCTTGTGCGCTTGTTAATTCTGCTTGCACGTCCTTGTGCACGTGGACGGAAACGTTTCAATGTAGCACCTTCGTTTACGAATGCTTCCGAAACTACTAGATTGTCTGTATCCATTTCGTAGTTATGCTCTGCATTAGCGATCGCAGAGTTTAAAACTTTTTCTACGACTGGAGAAGCACCGCGCTGTGTATGGCGTAAAATCGCAATTGCTTCACCAACATTTTTTCCTCGAATAAGATCAACGACTAAACGTACTTTACGAGGAGCAATACGAACCGATTTCGCAACGGCTTTAGCTTGCATGTTGTGTGCCTCCTCTCATTAGCGTTTTGTTTTCTTATCATCGCCGGCATGCCCTTTGTAAGTGCGTGTTGGCGCGAATTCTCCTAATTTGTGTCCGACCATGTCTTCTGTAATATATACTGGAACATGTTTACGTCCGTCATAAACAGCAATCGTATGTCCGACAAAAGTAGGGAATATAGTAGAGCGACGAGACCAAGTCTTTACTACTTGTTTTTTATCGCCTTCATTTAAAACTTCAATCTTTTTCATCAGATGGTCATCTGCAAAAGGTCCTTTTTTCAAACTGCGACCCATGGATAAACCTCCTTTCGCACTTGAGAGACGGGTAATTTTTCCCGCCACAGTTTTCGTTTATTTTTTACGCTTACGAACGATATATTTATCAGACGGCTTGTTGCGTTTACGTGTTTTATATCCAAGGGTTGGTTTACCCCAAGGTGACATTGGTGATTTACGTCCGATTGGCGCACGTCCTTCACCACCACCGTGTGGGTGATCATTCGGGTTCATAACAGATCCACGTACAGTTGGGCGCTTGCCTAACCAACGAGAACGTCCTGCTTTACCAACACGAACAAGCTCATGTTCGATGTTACCAACTTGACCTACAGTAGCACGACAAGTAGATAATACTAAACGAACTTCTCCTGATGCTAAACGAACCAATGTGTACTTCTCTTCACGTCCAAGGATTTGAGCTTCAGCACCAGCTGAACGAGCAAGCTGTCCGCCGCGTCCTGGCTTTAATTCAACATTGTGAATGATCGTACCAACTGGAATATTTGCTAGTGGTAGAGCATTTCCTAATTTAATATCAGCACCTTCGCCAGATTCAATTTCCTGACCTACTTTGATTCCTTTTGGTGCTAGAATATAACGTTTTTCACCATCAGCATAATGAATTAATGCAATATTAGCTGAACGGTTCGGATCATATTCAACAGTAGCAACGCGTCCTGGTATACCATCTTTATCACGTTTGAAATCGATGATACGGTATTGACGCTTATGGCCGCCACCTTGATGACGAACAGTTAATTTCCCTTGATTATTACGACCACCACGTTTGTAAAGCGGGCTTAAAAGGGATTTTTCTGGCGTATCTGTGGTGATTTCTGCAAAATCAGATACGGACATATTACGTCTACCATTTGACGTCGGTTTGAACTTTTTAATCGCCATCTTGTTTTCCCTCCTTCACAAAATTCTTTTGTTATGCTTCAAAGAAGTCTAGTTCTTTACTATCTTCTGAAAGCTGTACGATAGCTTTTTTGCGGTCTGAACGATACCCACCGTAACGTCCCATTCGCTTGAATTTACCTTTTAAGTTCATTGTGTTTACTTTTTCTACTTTCACTCCAAAAACTAGTTCAACAGCGTTTTTAATTTCTGTTTTGTTAGCTTTAGGGCTTACTTCAAACGTGTATTTCTTTTCTGCCATTAAATCAGCTGAGTTCTCAGTGATGACAGGGCGCTTAATAATATCACGTGGATCTTTCATTATGCAAGCACCTCCCCTGCTTTTTCAGCTGCATCCTTCGTTAGGATCAGCTTGTCATGTCCAAGCAAGTCTAGAATATTTAGCTCTTCTACAGTTAGAACATTAACAGATTGCAAGTTGTTTGCTGAGCGGATAACTGACTCATCTTTTTCAGAAACTACAATCAATGCTTTTGTATCAACATTCAATGCATCTAGCATCTTAACTATTTCTTTCGTTTTTGGAGTATCCATTACGATACTTTCCAAAACTACAAGGTTATCTTCGTTTACCTTTGAAGATAGTGCAGATTTTAGCGCTAGACGACGGACTTTCTTTGGTAATTTGTAGCTGTAACTGCGCGGTGTTGGTCCGAATACAGTTCCACCGCCAACCCATTGTGGAGAACGAATAGAACCTTGACGTGCACGACCAGTTCCTTTTTGACGCCATGGTTTACGACCACCACCACGTACTTCAGAACGGTTTTTTACCGCATGCGTACCTTGACGTAAAGACGCACGTTGCATTACTACTGCTTCATGTAAAACATGTGTGTTTGGTTCAATGCCGAATACAGAATCATTTAATTCCATATCACCAGCTTTTGTACCGTCTTGTTTTAATAGTGCTACTTTAGGCATGACATATCCTCCCTTCGTGTGTATGATTAGTTAGCCTTAATTGCACTCGTGATTTTTACGAATGATTTTTTTGCACCTGGAACATTACCTTTGACTAAAAGTAGATTGCGTTCTTCATCTACATTGACAATTTCTAGGTTTTGAATCGTTACTTGATCGCCACCCATACGCCCTGGAAGTGGTCTTCCTTTAAATACACGCATTGGGTCAACAGCACCTAGAGAACCCGGGCTTCTGTGGTAATGAGATCCATGGGACATTGGGCCACGTTGTTGGTTGTGACGCTTAATGGAACCTTGGAATCCTTTCCCTTTTGTTGTACCAGTTACATCGATTTTATCTCCAGCTTCAAAAACATTAACGCTGATTTCTTGACCTACTTCATATTCATCAAGATTTGCGTTACGGATTTCACGAACGTAGCGCTTAGGGGTTGTGTTTGCTTTTTCAGCATGACCTTTTTCCGCTTTGTTAGTACGTGATTCCTTCGCATCAGCAAAACCGAGTTGTAGCGCTTCGTAACCATCATTCTCTAACGTTCTTTTTTGCAATACCACATTTGGCTCAGCTTGAATAACTGTAACAGGGATTAACTCTCCAGTTTCAGAAAATAGCTGAGTCATGCCGATTTTACGACCTAAGATTCCTTTCGTCATCCGTTACACCTCCTATTTAAAACAAAAATTATAGTTTGATTTCGATATCTACACCAGATGGTAAGTCAAGACGCATTAGTGAATCAACTGTTTGTGGTGTAGGATTAACAATGTCGATTAGACGCTTATGTGTACGCATTTCGAATTGTTCACGTGAATCCTTATATTTATGAACCGCACGTAGTACAGTGTAAACTGATTTTTCTGTAGGTAGCGGAATTGGACCAGACACATTTGCACCTGAACGCTTCGCAGTATCTACAATTTTCTCAGCTGATTGATCTAGAATACGGTGATCATAAGCTTTTAAACGGATTCTGATTTTTTCTTTTGCCATTATTTTCCCTCCTTTTTCGCCCATATTTGTATAGACATACTCCACGGAAATTTCTTAACAACCAGCCATGGCAAAGGGGCCGGGTGTGCCAACAACCTTCCGTTTCATCGCCTCTGATGACCAACATTATTATTATATAGAAAAAAACTGGTCAATGCAACCCTTTATACATAAATTCTAGGGAATTGCACATCTATGTATTATACGTGTTCTAGCTAGTGATTTCAAGGGATTATACTAAAATAAAACTGGAAAATCGCAGAAATTCTAGCTATTACAGTTTAAAATATTATAAGATTCATCTATTTCATTATTATTAGATTTACTATTTAACGGTTCATCATATAAAAAAACAAAGCACAGATAGCGTCGTCACGCCAGCTGTGCTTTATATTATAGCATTAATTATTTTTCAATTGAAGTTACAACACCAGATCCAACAGTACGTCCGCCTTCACGGATAGAGAAGCGAGTACCATCTTCAATAGCGATTGGTGAAATAAGCTCAACACTCATTTCGATGTTATCTCCAGGCATAACCATTTCAGTACCCTCTGGAAGTGTAATAACACCTGTTACGTCAGTAGTACGGAAATAGAATTGTGGACGATAGTTTGCGAAGAATGGCGTATGACGTCCACCTTCTTCTTTAGATAGAACATAAACTTCTGATTTAAATTTAGTGTGTGGAGTAATAGAGCCTGGTTTAGCAAGCACCTGTCCACGATTGATTTCTTCACGAGCAACACCACGCAGAAGTGCACCAATGTTGTCTCCAGCTTCAGCATAGTCAAGAAGCTTACGGAACATTTCCACACCAGTTACAGTAGTTTTCTCAGCTTTTTCGTTTAGACCGATGATTTCAACCTCATCACCAACACGTACTTCACCACGTTCAACACGACCAGTGGCAACTGTACCGCGTCCAGTGATAGAGAATACGTCCTCAACAGGCATCATGAATGGTTTGTCTTTGTCACGATCTGGAGTTGGGATATACTCGTCAACAGCATTCATTAGTTCAACGATTTTTTCTTCGTATTCTGCATCTCCTTCAATTGCTTTAAGAGCAGAACCTTTGATTACTGGTACATCATCACCAGGGAAATCGTATTCTGTTAATAGATCACGAACTTCCATTTCTACAAGTTCTAGTAATTCTTCATCGTCTACCATATCTGTTTTGTTAAGGAATACAACGATTGAAGGTACTCCAACGTTTTTAGAAAGTAAGATATGCTCACGAGTTTGTGGCATTGGACCATCTGCAGCAGATACTACTAGGATAGCTCCGTCCATTTGAGCAGCACCAGTGATCATGTTTTTAACATAGTCAGCGTGACCTGGGCAGTCAACGTGTGCGTAGTGACGAGTATCTGTTTCATATTCTACGTGGGAAGTTGCAATTGTGATTCCACGTTCTTTTTCTTCTGGTGCGTTATCGATTTGGTCATAAGCCATTTCCGTACCTTTACCAGATTTTTTATGCATTACAATTGTAATTGCAGCAGTTAATGTAGTTTTACCATGGTCAACGTGTCCAATTGTACCAACGTTTACGTGACTTTTAGAGCGATCGAACTTTTCTTTAGCCATTTATAGTTCCTCCTTTAAATAAGTAAAAGTGTTTTTTGTAATTTTATGATGTGCAAAGAAACAATGATAGACATCATTTCTTTGCCTTCAATACAAGTTATACTTTAGATTTATCAAAAAATCAATTATTCACCAGCATTTTTCTTAATAATTTCTTCAGAAATACTCTTCGGTACTTCTTCATAATGGTCAAAATGCATAGTGAATGTTCCGCGTCCTTGTGTGTTCGAACGTAACGCAGTTGCGTAACCGAACATTTCAGATAGAGGCACAAATCCTCTCACAACTTGAAGAGGTCCACGTGCTTCCATTCCTTCCACACGACCACGACGAGAGGTAACATCTCCCATAATATCTCCCATGTATTCTTCTGGGATAACAATTTCAACCTTAGCAATTGGCTCTAGTAAAACAGGGTTACATTTGTTCTTAGCTGCTTTCAAAGCCATGGATGCCGCAATCTTAAATGCCATTTCGTTAGAGTCAACGTCATGGTAGCTTCCATCATATAATGTAGCTTTTATATCAATTAGTGGGTAACCAGCTAATACACCATTTTCCATTGATTCTTCAATTCCAGCTTCAACAGAAGGGATGTATTCACGTGGTACAACACCACCAACAATTTTGTTTTCAAATTCGAATCCAGCGCCTTCTTCGTTTGGTTCGAATTTAACCCATACGTGACCATATTGACCGCGTCCACCAGACTGACGTACGAATTTACCTTCGACTTCAGCAGATGCACGGAACGTTTCACGGTAAGCAACTTGAGGGGCACCAACATTTGCTTCTACTTTAAACTCACGCTTTAATCGGTCAACAATGATATCTAGGTGAAGCTCACCCATACCTGAAATAATTGTTTGGCCGGTTTCTTCGTTTGTTTCCGTTTTAAACGTTGGATCCTCTTCAGCAAGCTTAGCTAAAGCAATACCCATTTTATCTTGGTCTGCTTTTGTCTTCGGTTCAATAGCTACGCCAATTACTGGTGTTGGGAAGTCCATTGACTCAAGAATAACTAAATCCTTTTCATCACATAGAGTGTCACCAGTAGTTGTGTCTTTCAAACCAACAGCTGCTGCGATCTCACCAGAGTATACGCGAGAAATCTCTTCACGGGAATTTGCGTGCATTTGCAGGATACGTCCTACACGTTCACGCTTATCCTTTACAGAGTTTTTCACATAGGAACCTGAATCTAATGTTCCAGAATATACGCGGAAGAAAGTAAGCTTACCAACATAAGGGTCTGTCATTACTTTAAATGCTAAAGCAGAGAACGGTGCATTATCATCAGAAGGACGAGTTACCTTCTCTTCTGTTCGAGGAACGATACCCTCAATTGCAGCAACGTCTGTTGGAGCAGGTAGATAATCAAGTACACCATCAAGCATTAACTGAACACCTTTGTTTTTGAAAGCTGAACCAGCATATACTGGGTAAAATTCTACATTCAATGTAGCTTGACGAATTGCTGCTTTCAGTTCATCGTTAGAGATTTCTTCTCCTTCTAGATACTTCATCATCAATTCTTCATCAAGCTCAGATACAGCTTCGATCAAGCTGCCGCGTAGCTCTTCTGCTTTTTCTTTATACTCATCAGGAATGTCACGAGCCTCAGCACGAGTTCCCAAATCATCCTCATAAAAGAATGCTTCCATCGTGATTAGGTCAATGATTCCTTCAAAGTTATCTTCAGCACCGATTGGTAACTGAACAGGATGTGCATTTGCACCTAAACGCTCTTTTAGCGTACCTGTTGAGTAAAGGAAATCTGCACCAATTTTATCCATTTTATTAATGAATACGATTCTTGGTACACCATAGGTTGTTGCTTGACGCCATACTGTTTCAGTTTGTGGCTCAACACCAGATTGAGCATCAAGTACTGTTACTGCTCCGTCAAGCACGCGTAGGGAACGTTCAACCTCTACAGTGAAGTCTACGTGACCCGGCGTATCAATAATATTGATACGATGTTCTTTCCATGCAGCAGTTGTTGCAGCGGAAGTAATTGTAATTCCACGCTCTTGCTCCTGCTCCATCCAGTCCATTTGCGAAGCACCTTCGTGTGTTTCACCAATTTTATGAATACGTCCTGTATAGAAAAGAATACGCTCAGTAGTAGTGGTCTTACCTGCATCAATGTGTGCCATAATACCAATATTACGCGTCTTTTCCAAGGAGAACTCTCTAGCCATGTATTCTTCTCCTTCCTAGCTTGGGTTTGTTTTATCTTACCAGCGATAGTGAGCGAATGCTTTGTTCGCTTCTGCCATTTTGTGCATTTCTTCGCGTTTTTTAACGGAAGCACCTGTATTATTAGAAGCATCTAAGATTTCATTTGCTAGTCGTTCTTCCATTGTTTTCTCTCCGCGTAGACGAGAGTAGTTTACAATATAACGAAGTCCTAATGCTTGACGACGTTCTGGGCGTACTTCCATCGGTACTTGGTAGTTTGAACCACCAACACGACGAGCACGTACTTCTAGCACCGGCATTACATTCTTCATTGCCTGTTCAAAAACTTCCATTGCATTTTGTCCGCTTCTTTCAGAAACTAATTCAAATGCATTGTAAAGAATTTTTTGCGCTTTACCTCTTTTTCCGTCAATCATGATCTGGTTGATTAAACGAGTCACTAGTTTGGATTTATAAAGTGGATCTGGCAAGACATCGCGTTTAGGTACTGGTCCTTTACGTGGCATATGTCCTTCCTCCTTTCTTCTATTTGAATGAGTTAATCAGTTACTTATTGCTTCGGTTTTTTGGTACCGTATTTAGAACGACCTTGTTGACGTCCTTCAACACCCGCAGTGTCTAGCGCACCACGAACAATGTGATAGCGAACACCAGGTAAGTCTTTAACACGACCTCCACGTAGAAGTACAACACTGTGCTCCTGAAGGTTGTGACCAATTCCAGGGATATATGCAGTTACTTCCATATTGTTAGATAGACGTACACGAGCATATTTACGAAGTGCTGAGTTCGGCTTCTTAGGTGTTAGTGTACCAACACGAGTACATACCCCACGTTTTTGTGGTGAGTTTTGGTCCGTTAGTTTCTTCTTAAAACTATTGTACCCTTTGTTAAGTGCTGGAGAGTCAGACTTCTTTGGTTTGCTTACGCGTCCTTTGCGTACAAGCTGGTTAATAGTAGGCATTGTATTTTCCTCCCTTCATAATCTATATCATCTGTTTAGCTAATGTTTTGCGCGGGGTTTGTAATCCCACACATCCAGGTGGTTCATCTTTTGGCAAAAAACAAAGCTTCAACGAAAGATTCGCTAAAACTATTCATGCTTTACTGCTGCGGTTGATGCACCTACCTCTATGCCACATGCAACCCCAAGTTTTTTCTTGGAATCTACATACTGACAAGGGATGCCAAGCTCCTTAGCCAAACTTACGACTTTTTGTGTCATATGTTGATCAGCATCATCAGCAATAAACACTTCACTTATTTCACCATTTTTCATGGCTTTAAGTGTCTGCTTTGTTCCGATAATTATTCGTGATTGAACTTGCATTACTTTTTCATAAGACATTTCATATCCTCCAAAGTAACAAGTATAATCGGAAGCACCTTGAATATTCTATCACTCACATTTTTTAATGTCAATATCAAATAGATATTTTTGCACTTCCGATTTAAGATCACTTGTCCTATTGAATACTGTATAAGCTTGGCTTTCACATCAAAACAACAGTTCAGTTAAAATGTGAAAGCCTGTTTATTTATTGTACAGTTTCTGTTTCTTCTACTTCTTCCACTTCAATTGGCTCATCTAAGCCAGGCTTTACTCTTCGGTAGCGTTGCATTCCTGTACCAGCAGGAACAAGCTTACCGATAATGACATTCTCTTTCAGACCCAATAACTCATCACGCTTACCTTTGATTGCTGCATCTGTAAGTACCCTAGTGGTTTCTTGGAAAGATGCTGCAGATAAGAACGAATCTGTTTCAAGAGAGGCTTTTGTAATACCAAGTAATACAGGTTTACCAATAGCTGGCTGGTAGCCCTCTTTAAGCACTGTATGGTTGGCGTCTCTGAACTGATGGATTTCTAATAAAGAACCTGGTAACACATCGGTGTCTCCGGAATCCACCACTCGGATTTTGCGAAGCATTTGACGTACCATAACTTCCACGTGCTTGTCACCGATTTCTACCCCTTGCATTCGGTATACTCGTTGAACTTCACGTAGCAAGTAATCTTGTACGCCTTCCACTCCTCGAATGCGCAATAAATCTTTCGGATCAATAGAACCCTCTGTAAGCTCTTGACCAGCGGCAATTTCGTCCCCAACCGTTACCTTCATTCGAGCATTATAAGGAACAGCGTAGGAACGTTGTTCTACATCACCTTGAATAACGATCTCTTGCTTATCTTTCACTTCTTTAACTTCTAGAACGGTTCCGAATATCTCACTGATGACCGCTTGCCCTTTCGGATTACGCGCTTCAAATAATTCTTGAATACGTGGTAAACCTTGTGTAATATCGTCTCCGGCAACCCCACCCGTATGGAATGTACGCATCGTTAACTGGGTTCCTGGCTCACCAATAGACTGGGCAGCAATAATTCCAACAGCTTCTCCGACTTCTACATCGGCACCTGTTGCTAGGTTACGTCCATAACATTTTTGACAGACACCATGTTTCGTGTTACATGTAAACGCACTGCGAATCGTTACTTCTTCGATTCCAGCTTCCGTTATTTGTTTTGCTTGATCCTCTGAAATTAAATGATCAGCTTCAACAATTACTTCGTTGGTTTCAGGATGTTTTACTGAATAGAAAGCTGTACGTCCGATTAATCGATCAATTAATGGCTCGATCATTTCGGTTCCATCTGTTAAAGCAGCTACTTTTAAGCCGCGATCTGTACCACAGTCTGCCTCACGTACAATAACATCCTGCGCCACATCCACAAGACGACGAGTTAGGTAACCAGAGTCAGCTGTTTTCAGCGCTGTATCCGCTAGACCTTTACGTGCACCGTGTGTAGAAATAAAGTATTCTAGAACGGTTAAGCCTTCACGGAAGCTTGACTTGATCGGTAATTCAATAATCTTACCAGCTGGGTTGGCCATTAGTCCACGCATACCCGCCAGCTGCGTAAAGTTAGAAGCATTACCCCTTGCACCAGAATCACTCATCATAAAGATAGGGTTTCTGTTACTTAGTGAGTGCATCAGCTTATCCTGAATGGTGTCTTTTGCTTGTGACCAAACGGCAATGACGCGATCATATCTTTCATCTTCCGTAATAAGACCTCTGCGGAATTGTTTCAAGACATTATCAACTTTTTTCTGTGCCTCATCTAAGATTTCCTCTTTTTCTGGAAGTACAACAATATCTGAAATACCAACTGTCATACCAGCTTTCGTTGAATAACTAAAACCAAGATCCTTCATTCGATCTAACATCTTTGAAGTTTCACTAATCTTAAACCGTTTAAAGACTTCTGCGATAATATCGCCAAGGAAGCCTTTCTTAAATGGCTTAATGATATCTCGAGATTGAATTACTTCCTTTACATTAGTTCCACGTTCTACAAAGTACATTTCTGGGGTGCGATCCTCTAGATTCACCTTTGTAGGTTCATTAATATACGGGAACGAATCAGGTAAAATTTCATTAAAGATTAATTTACCAACGGTTGTAATTAATAACTGTGACTTCTGTTCTTCAGAGAATGTTACGTTATTTAAATTGGATGCGTGTACCGCAACTCTTGTATGCAAATGTACATACCCGTTTTGGTAAGATAATAAAGCTTCATTCAGATCATTAAATATCGTACCTTCTCCGACTGCATTTTCACGTTCCAGCGTAAGATAATAGTTTCCTAATACCATATCTTGTGATGGTGTAACTACCGGTTTTCCATCTTTAGGGTTTAAAATATTTTGCGCTGCAAGCATCAAAATACGAGCCTCTGCTTGCGCTTCAGCAGATAATGGTACGTGAACAGCCATTTGGTCCCCATCAAAGTCGGCGTTATAAGCTGTACATACTAATGGATGTAATCGGATCGCACGACCTTCAACCAGTGTTGGTTCAAATGCTTGAATACCTAATCTGTGGAGCGTAGGTGCACGGTTTAGAAGTACAGGGTGTTCCTTGATTACTTCTTCTAAGACATCCCAAACTTCAGGGTGTACACGCTCAATTTTGCGTTTTGCAGATTTAATATTATGCGCAATTCCTTTTGCTACAAGCTCTTTCATAATAAATGGCTTGAACAATTCCAATGCCATTTCTTTCGGAAGTCCACATTGATACATTTTCAAATGTGGTCCAACAACGATTACAGAACGTCCGGAATAGTCCACACGTTTTCCTAATAGATTTTGACGGAAACGACCTTGCTTCCCTTTCAACATATGAGAAAGAGATTTTAGTGGTCTGTTACCTGGTCCTGTAACAGGACGACCGCGTCGACCATTATCGATCAATGCATCAACTGCTTCCTGCAACATGCGCTTTTCATTTTGCACAATGATACTTGGAGCGCCAAGATCCAGCAAGCGTTTAAGACGATTGTTTCGATTAATAACGCGTCGATAAAGATCGTTTAAATCTGATGTCGCAAAACGTCCACCATCTAACTGAACCATCGGGCGAATTTCCGGTGGAATGACTGGTAAAACATCTAAAATCATCCAAGATGCTTCATTGCCAGAATGACGGAAAGACTCTAGTACCTCTAATCGTTTAATAGCACGAGTTCTACGTTGTCCCTGTGCTGTCTTAAGCTCTTCTTTTAACGCATCTACTTCTTTCTCTAAATCAATATCCTGCAATAATTTACGGATTGCTTCGGCGCCCATCTGAGCTTTGAATGACTTTCCGTATTTATCGTAATAAGCCCGGTATTCTTTCTCAGACAGTAATTGTTTCTTTTCTAAAGGTGTATTACCTGTTTCTGTCACAATATATGCAGCAAAGTAAATAACTTCTTCTAACGCACGTGGTGACATATCTAAAACAAGACCCATTCTACTTGGAATTCCTTTAAAATACCAAATATGGGATACAGGTGCTGCGAGTTCGATGTGACCCATGCGCTCACGACGAACCTTAGCTTTTGTAACTTCTACTCCACAGCGGTCACAAACTACGCCCTTATAGCGAACACGTTTATACTTTCCGCAATGACATTCCCAATCTTTTTGTGGCCCGAAAATACGTTCACAAAACAATCCATCTTTTTCAGGCTTTAGTGTACGGTAATTAATCGTTTCCGGCTTCTTCACTTCACCATATGACCATGAACGAATTTTTTCTGGTGAAGCTAAACCAATTTTCATATACTCAAAATTATTTACATCTAGCAAGGGGCCAACCTCCCTTTTAGTGTCCGATTTCACCAAGCTACCTATGAATATATTTAATCTAAAGCTAGGGGCTGGCTCTATTGAGAGCCAACCTTACCTTTTGCTTTAGTTCTCTTCTACTTCTATATTGAGCTTACTTGCTTGCTGTGTTTCTTCTTCTTCCAATTCACGCATGTCGATTTCTTCTTCGTCACTTGAAAGCATTTTGACATCCATACCAAGACTTTGCAATTCTTTAATCAATACCTTGAAGGATTCTGGTACACCAGGTTCTGGTACATTATCACCTTTTACAATCGCTTCATATGTTTTAACACGACCGACAATATCATCTGATTTCACTGTTAAAATCTCCTGCAAGGTGTATGCCGCACCATAAGCTTCCAATGCCCAAACCTCCATTTCACCAAAGCGCTGACCACCAAATTGTGCTTTACCACCAAGTGGTTGCTGTGTAACAAGTGAATAAGGGCCTGTAGAACGAGCATGCAGCTTATCATCAACCATGTGCGCAAGCTTAATCATGTACATAACACCTACAGATACACGGTTGTCAAATGGTTCTCCTGATCTTCCATCATAAAGGATAGTCTTAGCATCTCTTGGCATACCTGCTTCTTCAAGCGTTTCCCACACATCTTCTTCTGTCGCACCATCAAATACCGGAGAAGCAACATGAATTCCTAGCTGTCTTGCAGCCATACCTAAATGTAATTCAAAAACCTGTCCGATATTCATTCGTGATGGTACCCCTAGTGGGTTAAGCATGATATCAATTGGTGTACCGTCTGGCAAGAATGGCATATCTTCTTCAGGTAAAATTTTGGATATAACACCTTTGTTACCGTGACGCCCGGCCATTTTATCTCCTTCGTGTATTTTACGTTTTTGAACGATATATACACGAACTAATTCGTTCACCCCAGGAGGTAACTCATCGCCATCTTCCCGATTAAAGATTTTAACATCCAACACAATTCCGCCAGCTCCATGTGGAACTCGTAAGGATGTATCACGAACTTCACGAGCTTTTTCACCAAAAATAGCGTGAAGTAAACGCTCTTCAGCGGATAATTCAGTAACCCCTTTAGGCGTCACTTTACCCACAAGTATATCACCGTCAGAAACTTCTGCACCGATACGAATAATTCCATATTCGTTAAGGTTCTTTAACGCTTCTTCCCCTACATTAGGAATATCACGTGTAATTTCTTCCGGTCCGAGCTTCGTATCACGTGCTTCCGATTCATACTCTTCAATATGAATAGATGTATACACGTCATCTTTTACGAGTCTTTCGCTCATGATAATCGCATCTTCATAGTTATAACCTTCCCAAGTCATAAATCCAACTAGAACATTACGGCCAAGCGCAAGCTCTCCGTCTTCCATGGAAGGACCGTCAGCAAGAATTTCACCTTTAGTTACGCGATTTCCTTCACTTACGATTGGGCGTTGGTTATAACATGTACCTTGGTTAGAGCGAATATATTTTTGTAGTTTGTAACGATCTAAATCGCCTTCTACTTCTTTTCCGTCCACAATAGAAATTCGACGAACATGAACTTCCTTCGCTTCAACACGTTCTACAATTCCTTCATGGCGGCAGATAATAGCGGCTCCAGAATCTTTTCCGTTTACATATTCCATACCAGTACCAACAATTGGCGCTTCAGGCTGCATTAATGGTACAGCTTGACGTTGCATGTTCGCACCCATTAACGCTCGGTTCGAGTCATCATTTTCTAAGAATGGAATACAAGCTGTTGCAGCTGAAACCACCTGTTTCGGAGAAACGTCCATGTAATCAATTTGATCACGAGGTACGATTGTGTTTTCACCACGGAAACGAGCAATAACTTCCTCATCCACAAAATGCCCCTCATCTGTTAACTTTGCATTTGCTTGGGCAACAACATAGTTATCCTCTTCATCTGCTGTTAGATAATCAATATGAGCTGTGACTCTACCCGTATCTGGATCCACACGACGGTACGGCGTTTCAATAAATCCAAATTTATTTACTTTAGCGAAACTCGATAATGAGTTAATTAAGCCGATATTCGGACCCTCAGGCGTCTCAATCGGGCACATTCGACCGTAGTGTGAATAGTGAACGTCTCGTACTTCGAAACCAGCTCGTTCACGAGTTAAACCACCAGGTCCTAACGCAGATAAACGACGTTTATGTGTTAGTTCTGCTAATGGGTTTGTTTGATCCATAAATTGAGACAACTGTGAGCTTCCAAAAAATTCTTTAATCGAAGCGATCACAGGACGAATATTAATCAGCTGTTGCGGCGTAATACTTGATGTGTCTTGAATAGACATTCGTTCACGCACAACACGCTCCATCCGAGATAACCCGATTCGGAACTGATTCTGTAATAACTCTCCAACAGAACGAAGACGACGGTTACCTAAATGGTCAATATCATCTGTATCGCCTACTTGATGAAGCAAGTTAAAGAAATAGCTAATTGCTGATAAAATATCCGCAGGCGTAATATTTTTAACACTTGTTTCAATTCCAGCATTTCCAATTACGTTAAGCTCTTTCTCACCACTTGGGTCAGTAGGATCAACTATTTTAATCGATTGAAGCAAAATTTGGTCGTCAAGCACACCGTCTTTAGGCTCAAGTGTTTTTTCACCAAGCTTCTCTTCTTCACGTTCCAAGTATGGAATTAATTTATTTAGTAGTTTTCTCTCTAGCTTATCGCCTTTCTCTGCTAGTACTTCGCCAGTCTCCTGATCAACAATTGTTTCGGCTAGTACTTGATTAAATAAACGATTTTTTATATGCAGCTTTTTGTTCATCTTGTAACGACCTACATGAGCAAGATCGTAACGTTTTGGATCAAAAAAGCGAGAGATTAATAAACTTTTTGCATTTTCAACAGTAGGTGGTTCTCCAGGACGTAACCGCTCATAGATTTCTAGCAACGCCTTTTCCGTTGTTTCTGTGTTATCCTTTTCAAGCGTATTTTTCAGGTACTCATTGTCTCCCAATAAGTCGATAATCTCCTGATCTGTACCAAAACCTAGTGCTCGTAGCAATACAGTTATCGGTAATTTACGCGTACGATCAATACGAACATGGACAACATCTTTTGCATCTGTTTCAAACTCCAACCATGCACCACGGTTCGGAATGACAGTTGCAGCTACGCCACGCTTTCCGTTTTTATCAATCTTTTCATTGTAGTAAACACTAGGTGATCGCACAAGCTGAGAAACGATTACACGTTCTGCGCCATTAATAACAAATGTTCCAGTGTCAGTCATTAATGGAAAATCACCCATAAATACTTCCTGCTCTTTCACTTCTCCGGTTTCATTATTAATTAATCGAACCTTCACACGAAGTGGAGCATTATACGTAACATCTCTTTCCTTTGATTCTCCTACAGGATATTTAGGCTCGCCTAAACTGTAGTCAACAAATTCCAGTGATAGATTGCCTGTAAAGTCCTCGATCGGCGAAATGTCTTGAAACATTTCTCGGAGACCCTCTTCTAAAAACCAATCATAAGAAGCGGTTTGGATCTCGATTAAATTCGGCAACTCTAATACTTCGCTGATACGTGCATAGCTTCTGCGCTGGCGGTGCCGTCCATACTGAACTAGTTGTCCTGTCAACTGCTTCACCCCTTAAATCATACATTTTTTCGTAGATTGTAATTCTACTCCAAATTTAATATAATTAGAAAAACCAATACAGAAGCAATTACTTCTTTTCGGCTTTTCGAATATTGGCTAACTGTGATTGTGCGAATAGCGTACAAAACATGCCTAACAAACTTGTAACAGATAATTACAAGTATATTATTTGGATCCTCTCAGCAATAGAATTCCAAAACAAACCACATGAAGCATATTTCAAAAATAAACGAAAAGCACATTGTATATACCAAATCTTTCCGATTTTACCAGTGTTTCCGAACTTTTATGAAATATACCTTATTATGTTATGAAATATCCTCTTGACATAAGAATCGCCATGTTAGCATTTTCCTATCTTATCATAAGTGAAGATACGGGTCAAACATTAATTGCCCGCATAATATAGTACCCTTTATTTTTAGCTACCACTTCCACTTCACGGAATAAAGCTTCTAATTTTTCTTTAGCGGAAGGAGCCCCTTGTTTCTTTTGAATAACCACCCATAGTTCTCCTTGCTTTAACAGCGCTCGCTGTGCTTCTTCAAACATTTGGTGTACAATCTTTTTTCCCGCACGAATCGGCGGATTAGTAAGAATCCCGGCAAATTGACGACTTGTGAATGCAGACATCCGATCACTCTGTACACACTCGATATTAGTAACCTCATTTTTTAAAGCATTTTCCTTCGCTAATGCAACAGCTCTTTCATTTATATCAGCCATTACAATTTTTCGATCATTATATCGATCTGCTATTGCGATCCCAATTGGTCCATAGCCACAACCCAGATCCAAAAAATCCCCCGCAATTACCGGTTCATTAAATTGTTCAATTAATAGCCGACTTCCAAAATCAACTTCATTTTTAGAAAATACACCTACGTCACTTGTAAATGTATAGGATTTTCCATTCAATTGATAATTCCATGTCTTTGGTGAACTTTTAGTTTGGGGTTTTGGTGAAAAGTAATGCTCTGTCATATGGCACCTACTTTTATTAAAATATTGAAGGTAGTTATAGCAAGGTGCTTGAAGTAGAAGCATCTGCTCAAGTCTTAGCTTAAATGATATGATATATAGAGAGCCCGCCGTAATGGTTACGACGAGCTCCGTTGATGAAATTAATTACTTAACCTCTACACTTGCGCCTGCTTCTTCTAGCTTACCTTTAACTTCTTCAGCATCTTCTTTAGATACTGCTTCTTTAACTGCTTTCGGAGCGTTATCAACTAAGTCTTTTGCATCTTTTAGTCCAAGACCTGTGATTTCGCGTACAGCTTTAACAACTTTGATCTTAGAAGCACCAGCATCTGTAAGCACTACATCAAATTCAGTTTTCTCTTCAGCAGCATCTCCGCCGCCAGCTCCACCTGCTACTGCCACAGGTGCTGCAGCTGTTACTCCAAATTCTTCTTCAATTGCTTTAACTAAATCATTAAGTTCTAATACTGACATTTCTTTAACCGCTTCAATGATTTGTTCTTTAGTCATGATTAATTTCCTCCTAATTAAAATTAAATTTTGTTTTTATACCGTTAAAGCACAGATTATGCGCCTTGTTCTTCTTTTTGATCCGCAATTGCTTTTGTAGCATATGCAAGGTTGCGAATTGGTGCTTGAAGTACGCTAAGAAGCATAGAAACCATACCTTCGTAGTTTGGAAGATCTGCAAGTTCCTTAATTTGCTCAAGAGAAGCAACGCTTCCTTGAATTACTCCACCTTTGATTTCAAGCGCTTCATGTTGTTTAGCAAAATCATTGATAATTCTTGCTGGCGCTACTACATCATCATTACTGAATGCGATCGCAGACGGACCAACAAGCGTCTCACTAAGATCATTCAACTCAGCAGCTTCTACCGCACGACGAGTCATCGTGTTTTTGTAAACCTTGAATTCAATTCCTGCTTCACGTAATTGTTTACGTAATTCAGTAACCTCTGCTACATCAAGCCCACGATAGTCAACTACAACAGCTGTTTCGCTCGCTAGAAATTTATCTTTAATTTCTTCAACAAGTTGTTTCTTTTGCTCGATAATATTAGACATTCTTCCACCTCCTAAAAAATGATCATTATACCGTATACCCCACTCTGTTCGGAGCCATTAAAAAAAGCTCCCACGTAGACATGGGAGCTTATTATTACATTGGAATTCAATCGCTAATTACCAATTTTTATAAACACCTCGGCAGGATGATTAAGCAAATGCATGCCCCTGCTGTCTACGGTACAACGTATTCTTTTATCAACGTGAATCATTATAACTAATGTCGACAAAAACGTCAACTATTAATTATCGACGGACAAAGCCAGAAACGTCAACGCGGATTCCAGGTCCCATTGTAGAGGCCACAGAAGCATTCTTCATATACGTTCCTTTTGAAGCCTGAGGCTTAGCTTTAACTAAAGTGTCTGTAATTGCTTTGAAGTTTTCAATTAACTTTTCATTATCGAAAGAAATCTTACCAATCGGAACATGAATGTTAGCAGATTTATCAACGCGGTATTCTACTTTACCAGCTTTAATATCTTGAACTGCTTTCTCAACTTCAAACGTAACTGTTCCCGTTTTAGGATTCGGCATTAAGCCTTTTGGTCCTAACACACGTCCAAGTTTACCAACTTCAGCCATCATATCTGGAGTTGCAACAATGACATCAAACTCAAACCAACCTTGGTTGATTTTGTTAATGTAATCACTTTCTCCAACATAATCAGCGCCAGCAGCTTCTGCTTCTTTAGCTTTGTCACCTTTAGCAAAAACTAAAACACGCTGTGTTTTACCAGTTCCATGTGGAAGCACCATCGCTCCACGAATTTGTTGATCTGCTTTTTTAGGATCTACACCTAAACGAAAAGCAGCCTCTACTGTTTCGTCGAAGTTTGCTTTAGCTGTTTCTTTAACTAATGCAATCGCTTCGGCTACTTCATATGATTTCGTACGATCAACAAGCTTCAAAGCTTCTTGATGTTTTTTTCCTTTTTTAGCCATTTTATTTCCTCCTCAAATGTGGTTATAACGGTAATACCTCCCACTTATAAAAGCACGGTCGGCTTTTATAAAGCTCAAGAGGATAATTTGGTTCGAAATACCGAATTATCATCTTCACGAAAAAGGTTGCGAGAGGTAATCCAACCGCAACCTATACCGTATCAAGTAAAACAACCCAATCTGCATCGATTGGCTTCACAACCAAAAGACACTTCACCGCAAACGATATACCCCGCACATAGCAACGCTATGTCTAAGGAATCGATTACTAGTCCTCGATTGTGATACCCATGCTGCGCGCAGTTCCTTCAACCATGCGCATCGCTGCTTCTACATTAGCAGCATTTAAATCAGGCATTTTTGTTTCTGCGATTTCTTTTACTTTGTCGCGTTTTAATGTTGCGACTTTATTACGATTAGGCTCACCTGACGCAGTTTCAATACCAGCTGCTTTTTTCAACAGCACAGCTGCCGGTGGAGTTTTTGTAATAAATGTAAATGAACGGTCTTCAAACACCGTAATTTCAACAGGGATAATCATACCCGCTTGATCTTGCGTACGTGCGTTGAATTCTTTACAGAACCCCATGATATTAACACCTGCTTGACCTAATGCTGGTCCAACCGGCGGTGCTGGATTTGCTTTACCAGCTGGGATTTGTAATTTTACAAGCTTAATTACTTTTTTAGCCACGAGACACACCTCCTTAAAGTCCGTGATGTGGTAATAGGGTTCCAGTCGGTCCCCTCCCACTCCAATTTGCTCTATCCATCAGTAGGATAGATGCATGAATAACAAAAGAATTTTAGCATGAATAACAAAAAAATGCAAGGTATTGTCTAATATTCTCTATGAACTACGATAGTTTTTCAATTTGAGAGAAATCTAATTCTACCGGAGTCTCCCTACCAAACATATTTACATGAACCTTCACCTTCTGCTTATCCATATCGATATGCTCAATAGATCCTGTGAAATCTGTAAACGGTCCATCCGTTACACGAACATTTTCTTTTAATTCGAATTCAAACTGTACAACTGCCTCTGTAACACCCATACGCTTTAATACACTTTCCACTTCTTCAGGTAAAAGCGGGGTAGGCTTTGTCCCCCCACCACTAGATCCTATGAAACCAGTAACACCCGGTGTGTTTCTAACAACGTACCACGAATCATCCGTCATGATCATTTCAGTTAATACATAACCAGGGAAAAACTTCTTTTTGGATACTTTTTTCTTCCCATTCTTTATTTCCGTCTCTTCATCTTCTGGTACAATTACGCGGAAAATTTTATCTTCCATTCCCATTGATTGAACTCGCTTCTCTAAGTTCATTTTGACTTTATTCTCATAGCCAGAATACGTATGTACCACATACCAATTTTTCTCCATGTTTATCAGGACAACTTTATTTGTCCTTCCCTCCCTTTATTTGTAATTAGGTTTATATATGGACACAGGAGCATGGGTACCCCTATTAATACAACTCTGAGTTGAATTTTTCTAACAAACAGGTACCAATTCTTTTCCAATTTAAAAAACCCGACGTTGACCGGGTTTTCAAATGACTCATATTATTTATCATTATAGCATATTTGTAAAATAAATATTCAAGTATATTATAGCAAATTCAAAATTTGTGTGATTCCAAGATCAATTAAAAAGAAAAACAACGCTACAAACGCTACTGTAGTAATTACAGTAATGGTATAACTAGTTAACTCTTTGCCTTTTGGCCAGCTAACTTTTTTCATTTCTCTTGAAACGTTTTTAAAAAAACGAAACATGTTCGTACCCCCTAGACCTGAAAATCTTGGCTTTTTCATGTTTATTTATTAGTAAAGCCATAAATTTATATAAAACCCCATTTACTATATCGTTCCATCGGAGTCTATTTCGTTTCACGGTGCAACGTGTGTCTGCCACAAGTTTTACAATATTTTTTCACTTCTAGCCGCGCAGGCTGAGTGGATACATTTTTATGCGTTGTATAGTTTCTGCTTGAACATTCTGCACATGCCAAAGTTATTTTTTTATTCATTATATCACCTCTATTGAGGGATTTTTCTATATTAACTCTAGCATGGTTACAAAAATGTGTCAATGCATCCTATTGTGATACCTCGCTACCTTCCATGAGCTGCTCCAACTTCCGCTTGACACGTTGGAGTGCATTATCAATAGATTTGACATGCCGCTTAAGCTCGACAGATATCTCCTGATATGTCCTCCCATCTAAATACAGATGTAGAACCTTCTTTTCTAATTCGCTCAATAATTCAGATAATTTTATTTCCATATCACCATATTTCTCTCTATTAACCAAAAGTTCTTGTGGATCTATGGCTTTTGAACCTGCAATGACATCTAATAATGTACGGTCAGTTTCTTCATCATAAATTGGCTTGTCCAAAGATACATAGGAGTTGAGTGGAATATGCTTTTGTCGAGTAGCAGTTTTGATTGCGGTTATAATTTGCCTTGTCACACACAATTCTGCAAAGGCTTTAAACGATGATAGCTTGTCCCCATCATAATCGCGAACAGCTTTATAAAGGCCAATCATCCCCTCTTGGATAATATCTTCTTTATCCGCACCAATTAAGAAATACGTGCGAGCCTTAGCTCGGACGAAATTTCTGTACTTATGTATTAAGTAATCAAGCGCTTGGCTATTTCCTCGATGAATAAGCTCTACAATCCCCTCATCATCCAGCATACTTAAGCTCTTATTGTCAAAATCTAATTGGTTGGCACTCACCAAGTATGACCCCCTGACTACACCGCAGTCACTTTAAAGCTTATTATACAGGAAGCGCTTTACAATAGTCAACAGAGCATAGACCCAGACAGGCGCGGTTTAATCTGAGTTTTACATTTCTCCCCTGCGCCATCTTTCAAATTTTTCCAGAACATCTCGATTAAGTTTTATTTTAGACGATGCTTGTTTTTTATGGTGCGTTTCTATTGTTTCTTCAATTTCTCTTTCTATATTTTGAGACTCAATTAATAATTCTCGTGCCGATTTACGTAAAGCTCCGCTGCCAAATATCGTCCTTTGTTCTGCATAATCAGATGTTGCAACATAAACCTGTGTCTGGATATTCATTAATTCTTTAACTAGCTTTTCAATACATTCGTCGGCCGTTTCTTTTTCCTTTGTAAATATAATCTCTATATTATATAAATTTGTTTTATTAGCAATACCTCGAACATAATAAGCATCAAACACAATAATGACTCTATATCCCGAATAAGCCTGGTATTCAGCCAATAATTCAATAAGTCGATCACGTGCTTGTCCAATATCATGTTCTTTCAATTTTTGCAATTCTTCCCAAGCGCCAATTATATTATAACCATCAACTACCACAACAATCATCGCTATTCACCAACAGGGTACCTTTTGCGATAAACCTCATATAGCAATAAACTACAAGCCACAGAAGCATTCAACGAAGAAACCTGCCCTATCATGGGAAGACCTACCGTCCAATCACATTTTTTTCGCACAAGACGGCTCATCCCTTTCCCTTCATTACCAATTACAAGGGCGATAGGTAATGCACCCTCAAGCTTACGATAATCTTCTGTAGCATTCGCTTCTGTGCCAACCACCCAAACATTACGCTCCTTTAGTTCATCGATGGTACTGGCGATATTGGTAACTCTAGCTACTGGCACATGCTCTATTGCTCCCGCAGCCGTTTTCGCCACCGTAGCAGTTAAACCTACAGAACGCCGTTTCGGTATAATTACTCCATGAGCTCCCACCGCATCAGCAGTACGTAATATCGAGCCTAGGTTATGCGGATCTTCTAATTCATCTAAGATAATAAAAAAGGCAGCCTCCGCTTTTTGGTCTGCACGTAGAAATAAATCGTCCACCGTAGCATAAGGATAAGAGGCAACGTAAGCTATTATTCCTTGATGATTTCCATTCGATAATTGATCTAGTTTAGCCTTTGGGACCTTTTGTACGATTGTCCCAGCGGACTTGCCAAGTTGAAATAATTTTCCTTGTGCAGAAGCGTTTAAATGCTCTGAAATAAGTACTTTATTAACAGAACGTCCGGACTTCAATGCCTCTATCACTGGATTTTTCCCAATAATTATTTCTTGTTCCAAGGCTTTTCACTCCTTTCTGTAAATTCAACCGCTTCCCTCATGAGGTGCTTCAACCGCTCGTCGTTTTTTTGTAAATAATGGTATCCTATCAATGCCTCAAAAGCTGTGCTATATCGATAGGTTTGGACACTAATATTTTTAGGAATAGACCCTGACTTAGCATTACGACCTCTGGAGACAATTTTTACTTCCTCTTCCGTTAAATAATCTTGTTCCAGCCAATATAATACAACATTTGCTTGAGCCTTTCCTGACACAAAATTAACTGCTTTTTGATGTAATTGCTGTGGTTTCACCTGCCCAAGCTGCAGGAGATGCTCCCTTATATACACTTCGTAGACAGCATCCCCCATATAGGCAAGGGCAAGACTCTTCATTTGTTTAACATCCAAATTCATAACTAGCCTCTTTTCCAACGAACCCCTTGAGGCGTATCTTCTAAAATAATATTTTTATCCTTTAGCATATCTCTAATTTCATCCGCTCGAGCAAAATCACGATGCTTCCTTGCTTCGTTTCTTTCTTCAATCAATGATTCAATGTCCTCATCGAGTAAATCCTCTTCTACTTTCAGCTCTATTCCCAATACATAAAGGAATGATCGGATTGTTTCCTGAAATTCTTCAATAACATCACTAGACGTTTGTTTAGCTTGCAAGTAAACATTAGCATCCTTGGCCACATCAAACAATACAGAAATAGCATTTGCTGTATTAAAATCATCATCCATGTCAGCCTCAAATTGTTGTTTCCACACCGTAATTTTCTGCATCCATTCGTCCTGGTGGTCCACTAAATTCACACTCGATGATTTCCGGTGTTCCAGATTAAAATAAGCCGTTTTAATTCGGTCTAGGCTATTCTTGGCACTTTCCAATAACTCCTCAGTGAAATTAATCGGATGACGATAATGTACACTTAACATAAAGAAACGAAGTACCTGCGGATCATGCTTATTAATTAAATCTCTTGTTAACACAAAATTCCCTAATGATTTAGACATCTTCTCATTGTCTATATTAATATACCCATTGTGCATCCAATAGTTCGCAAAGGTTTTTCCATTCCTAGCCTCTGATTGAGCGATTTCGTTCTCATGGTGAGGGAAAGCTAGATCCTGCCCGCCAGCATGAATATCAATGGTATCACCTAAATATTTTTTGACCATTGCAGAGCATTCTATATGCCACCCCGGCCGACCTCTACCCCATGGTGAATCCCAAGATATTTCCCCATCCTTCACATGTTTCCATAGCGCAAAATCTAAAGGATCCTGTTTCTTCTCTCCCACTTGAATACGCGCACCTGAGCGTAACTCATCAATGGATTGATGAGATAGTTTGCCGTATCCATCAAACGTACGCGGTTTAAAATAGACGTCTCCCGCCGCCTCATAAGCGAATCCTTTATCTATAAGCACTTGTATAAACGCGATAATATCATCCATTGTTTCTGTTACACGCGGATTATGGGTTGCTTCTTTCACACCTAGAGCATCAACATCTTCTAAATATGCGGTAATAAACTTACTGGCCACATCTGGCACTTCCTGGCCTAACTCATTCGCAGCCTTAATTAACTTGTCATCAACGTCTGTAAAGTTTAAAACATAATCTACTTTATACCCTTTGTATTCAAAGTATCGACGAACCGTATCAAAAACAATCGCTGGTCTAGCATTTCCGATATGAATGTAGTTATATACAGTAGGCCCGCAAACATAGATACTTACGGCACCCTCTTTTAACGGGATAAAGGTTTCTTTCTGTCGAGTAAGTGTATTAAAAATCTGAATCGTCATTCTACTTCCCTTCCTTCAATTTAGCAATTTCGTCCTTTAATGCATCTATTTCATTTTGTAAATGCTCACAACGACTAGCAACTGGATCAGGCATCTTGTGATGATCGAGATCCCTTCTCATTTTTTCACCATTTTGCTTTACTACTTTCCCAGGAACTCCAACGACCGTGGAATGATCGGGTACATCACGAAGTACGACAGATCCACCACCAACTTTTGCATTCTCTCCTATTGTAATTGAGCCAAGTACCTTGGCTCCTGTCGCAATTAATGCATTATTTTTTACAGTCGGGTGACGTTTTCCTTTTTCTTTACCAGTCCCCCCTAATGTTACACCTTGAAAAATGGTTACATTATCACCTATTTCACAAGTTTCCCCAATAACGACTCCCATACCGTGATCAATGAATAAACGACGGCCAATTCGAGCACCTGGATGAATTTCAATCCCTGTAAAGAATCGGCTCACTTGTGATATGCAACGTGCAATGAAAAACATTCTTCGCTTATAAAATGCATGTGCAATGCGGTGAGACCAAACAGCATGCAGCCCTGAATACGTTAAAAATACCTCAATATATGTTCGAGCTGCTGGATCTTGTTCAAACACAACATCCATATCTTCCTTCAATCGTCTCCATATCCCCACTTCATTAACCTCCTCACCCCAAGAAAAATATGCCATGATTATATTCAAATCCACCGCTTTTATAATAGAACAAAAGCGCAAACGCTCAATTAGAAACGTAGCGACTACAGCGAGTCAACAGAGATAAAGGAATCACGGTAAGCTTGCGAGCCGATGTTGACTTAGATTAGGGTGATTCTTGTAGTCGCCTAGCTTCTGGGCGCTGGAACTGGACGTGGCTCAAACACGCCCATATTTATCTACATGGGCAAATTTTATCATTTCCTTAGACTATAAAAAAACGCCTCTGTGTATGATTACTCAGAGACGCTTTTGCGCGGTTCCACTCTGTTTGAAGGCTAAAATTATCCTTCCAACTTCACCCTTATAACGGTAGAGTTCCGCCGTTATGTACTCATTTCCATAACGGACTCAAAGGGGCACTTCAAAAACGGATCTTAGAACCACTCACAGCCAAGGTGGATCTCTCTGAATAAGCCTCACGTTTCCTACTTTTCCTTGTCATCGTTCAATATTGTAGTAATACTATATTACATTTTATGCAGAATGTGAATTATTAAGCTTCTAATTTGTTTAACACCTTATCTAAGCGCGACAGAACAGCCGCTTTCCCTAGTAATTCAATCGCCATAGGAAGCTCAGGGCCATGTGTCTGACCGGTTGTAGCTACTCTAATTGGCATAAACAACTTTTTGCCACGATGTCCAGTTTCCTTTTGCGTGGCTTTGATTTGAGCCTTAATAGAATCTTTCGTAAAGTCATCCAAATGAATTAACTTATCTGTAAATACTTGTAGTACTTCTGGAACCTGCTCCTCTTGAAGCACATCCATTGCACCTTCATCAAGCGACAATTCCTCATTAAAGAAAAGATCTGTTAACTCTACAATCTCTGCTCCATATCTTAATTGTTCTTTGTATAGAGCAATCACCTGTTCAGCCCACTGTTTCTTTTCATCACTTATTTGCTGTGGTAATTTCCCAGCTTCCACCAAATGCGGCATTGCAAGCTCAATGACATCCTTTAAATCTGCCGCTTTAATATATTCATTATTCATCCATTTTAATTTATGACGATCAAAAATCGCAGCTGAAGTAGACAATCGTTCAGGATCAAAGATATCAATTAATGTATCTTTATCAAAAATTTCTTCCTCTCCAACAGGCGACCATCCTAATAAAGCAATGAAGTTAAAAAGCGCCTCTGGTAAATAACCAAGGTTATAGTACTGCTCAATAAATTGCAAAATGTGCTGGTCTCGCTTGCTCAGCTTTTTCCGTTCTTCATTTAAAATAAGCGTCATATGTCCAAATTGCGGTGCGTCCCAATCAAACGCATTGTAAACCATCATTTGCTTCGGCGTATTGGAAATATGTTCCTCTCCTCGAAGTACATGCGTTATTTCCATTAAGTGATCATCAATAGCAACAGCAAAATTATACGTAGGTATACCATTTTTCTTCACAATAACCCAATCACCAAAATCACTGGATTCAAACGTAATTTCGCCTCTAACGATGTCATTAAATGTATATGTTTCATTTTCCGGAACTCTCATACGAATACTTGGTTGACGTCCTTCTTTTTCAAATGCTGTGATTTGTTCTTCGCTTAAATCACGATGCGCACCCGAATACTTAGGTACTTGCCCACTCGCACGTTGCTGTTCTCTTTCTGCCTCAAGCTCTTCTTCCGTCATATAGCATTTATAAGCCAAGCCTCTTTCTAATAGCTCGTCCACATATTTTTGATATAAATCAAGACGCTCCATTTGACGGTAGGGACCGTATTCGCCGCCTATATCTGCTCCTTCATCCCATTCGACACCTAGCCATTGAAGAAACTTCAGCTGACTCTCTTCACCACCAGCCACATTTCGTTTATCATCTGTGTCTTCAATACGAATAACCATTTTCCCGTTAAAATGTTTCGCATATAAATAGTTAAATAATGCTGTACGTGCGTTTCCGATATGCAAATGACCTGTTGGGCTTGGTGCATAACGTACACGAACCTGGTTTGTCATGGTTCTGCCCCTTTCTATTCTTCAAACATAATGTAAATTGAATCACTAATCTTTTTGAACCAAAATAGTATATATATAGTATAACAAAAGTGATAACAATGACATGTTATCACTTTTTTCTATCCTCTATAAGTTATACCCTTTTTATAGTGCTTTTTCAAGTAATTTTGGCTTGGCAAATATCATTCTACCGGCAGATGTTTGCAACACACTGGTAATTAAAACTTCAATTGTTTTTCCAATATAATCTCTACCTTCTTCCACAACAATCATCGTTCCGTCGTCAAGGTAGGCAATTCCTTGGTTATGTTCTTTACCATCTTTAATAACTTGAACAACAAGCTCTTCGCCAGGTAGTACAACTGGCTTCACAGCATTTGCCAGATCATTAATATTTAAGACAGGAACACCTTGTAGATCACAGACCTTATTTAAATTAAAATCATTGGTAACAACAATTCCATCAATTACCTTTGCTAATTTAATAAGCTTGCTATCCACTTCATGGATATCCTCAAAATCACCTTCATAAATTTCCACTTTTACAGGTAATTCTTTTTGAATTCGATTTAATACATCGAGCCCTCTTCGACCTCTGTTCCTTTTTAACACATCAGAAGAGTCTGCAATATGTTGCAACTCACCAAGTACAAATTGCGGAATAACAATTGTCCCTTCAAGAAAACTCGTTTGACAAATATCCGCTACACGACCATCAATAATGACACTTGTATCCAGTATTTTAGCTTTAGGTTGAATCGTTTGTGTATACTCCGTATCAGACGGTTTGCGTTTCTCTCGTTCTTTTTTATTAATGTTTAATAAATTTACAAATTCATCTCTACGTCTAAACCCGACTTGAAAACCAAAATACCCCAATAATATTGTGATAAATAGCGGTAAAACTTGAGATACTAGTTCAATATTGATATCTGTTAACGGTATATTTATTAGAAAAGCAATAACTAATCCTACCATTAACCCTAAACTTCCAAAAAACAAATCACCAACAGGCAATTTTATAAGTGCTTCTTCTACCCACTTTAAAAACCCTACAATATAATCCCCAAGCCAATATGAAATGAGAAAGAAAATAATTGCACCGATTATTGTTCCTGCATATGGTGATGATACCCAGTTTGCATTAGTAATATCCAATAAGTTTACAATATCCGGGATATATAAATACCCAACGGTACCACCCATGATAACAAAAAATAAATGAACTATTTTTTTCAGCACCACTGCCACCTCCTACCTTATATTATTGCCTACGATAGAAAAAAATAATCCTTCAAAAGTAATAAAATAAGCTATTATATCAACTAAATCATAGCACAGCTAAAATTAACATTCAAATATATAAAAATAAAATTATATCATATAAGTAATCCAATAGCAATGAATTTAGGAGCAAAAGTGCAAGCACCCGATTTGAAACGTACCGACTGGAGCGAGTCAACGGAGATAAAGGAAGCACGGTGAGCTTGCGAGCCAATAATGACTTATCCTAGGGTCATTCGTGATGTCGCTTCGTTTCTGGGCGCTGGAGCTGGACGTGGCTCAACATGCGCCTATTTATCCATAAGGGAAAATTTTATTATTTCCAAGACTTTAAAAACAATCTACTACCTGCTGACTCCAATATTTAATGCTTGTTGAACGGATTCTACACCGATAACCTCAATACTATCTGGAACTGTCCAACCGTCCAAATTATTTTTTGGACAAATAACGCGCTTAAAACCTAGCTTTGCCGCTTCTTGAACTCGTTGTTCGATACGAGATACACGTCTAATCTCTCCCGTTAATCCAACTTCTCCAACAAAAATATCATCAGGCTTTGTTGGTTGATCACGAAAACTCGATGCAATACTTACTGCTATTGCTAAATCAATCGCGGGTTCATCCAATTTTACGCCACCTGCTACTTTTATATAGGCGTCCTGATTCTGTAACATAAGTCCAACACGCTTCTCCAGCACTGCCATAAGCAGCGGAACACGATTATGATCAATCCCTGTTGCCATCCTCCGTGGGTTCCCAAAGGCTGAAGGTGAAATCAACGCTTGAATTTCAACAAGCACAGGCCTTGTTCCTTCCATAGAAGCAACAACAGTTGACCCAGCAGCTCCTTGTGAGCGCTCTTCTAGGAAGATTTCAGAAGGATTCATTACTTCCCTTAGTCCTTCTTCTTTCATTTCAAATATCCCCATCTCATTCGTACTACCGAAACGATTTTTCACCCCACGTAAAATACGATACGTATGATGCCGCTCTCCTTCAAAATAAAGAACCGCATCAACCATGTGCTCTAACAGCCTGGGACCAGCTATAGCCCCTTCCTTTGTTACATGTCCCACAATAAAAATAGGAATGCCATTTGATTTTGCCAGCTTCATCAGCTCTGCCGTGCATTCGCGAACCTGTGAAACACTTCCCGGTGCACTTGAAACCTCTTCCCGAAAAATCGTCTGGATAGAATCAATAACAACAAAAGAAGGCTTAATGGCTTCTACTTGATTGGATATATCTAATAAATTTGTTTCCGCTAATACATAAAGTAAATCCGCTTTAACACCTAAACGGTCTGCTCGTAGCTTTGTTTGTCTTGTAGATTCCTCTCCAGATATATAAAGGACAGGTAATTGCTTATACGCTAATTGCGCTGAGATCTGTAAAAGTAATGTAGACTTTCCAATACCCGGATCGCCACCAATCAACACCAATGACCCTGGTACGATTCCGCCTCCTAATACGCGGTTAAATTCCTTCATAGAGGTTGTTACACGTGGTTCCTCTTCTGATTCGATAGAAGTGATTTTCTCTGGCTTGCCGACGGTAGATCTAGCACCTGTTTGAAAAGCCTGCTTATGTCGACCTCCAGTTATCTCTACTTCCTCTACAAAGGTATTCCAATTGTGACATCCAGGACATTTTCCCATCCATTTAGGGGATTCATAGCCACATTCCTGACAAACATATTTCGTTTTTCGCTTTGCCAATTTTCTCTACCCCTTCACTTATCTATTATATACGATTATTGCAATGATAAAGTTACAGGTTCCTATCAATTTAATCAATAATTTCCATAGTCTTGCCACAAATTCCTGCTTCCCTTATAAGAATCGTTCCTTATTACTAAAAAACATGAATACCTTATTCATTTACGCTATACTCCTAAGTGACTTTTTCCCCACAAACAAAAGAATATGCATGGCCTCGAGTACCTATACAGTATTTATGTTATCTAATCGTTTAAGAAAAGGATTAGTCTCACACTTATTTATATAAAGAAAACTGGAATATACAAGACTCCTGCAGAAAGAGAAACAGTTTGCAGACCTAACATGAGTGTTGTACCCACAATAGGAGGCTGAACCATTTCATGCAAGAAGCGAGTATATTCCAGTTATGTAGGTACAGGCTACTTTTTGGATAGCCCCTTTCCCTACTTTTTTGCTTATCATCGTCTATGGAAGAATAATAAATTCACCTTTATTATTCAGGCCAATTTTCACTTTTTGACCTTTTTGGATTGTCTCCTTAAGTAATTCTTCTGATAAGAGATCTTCGATATTTTTTTGAATCGAACGGCGTAACGGTCGTGCTCCGTATTCGGGATCAAAACCTTCATTAGCAATTTTATCTAACGCTTTATCTGTTAACGAAAAATCAATATCCTGTTCTTTAAGCCGTTGCTGTAACTGTTCAATCATTAACGTTACAATATTCTTCATATGTTTTTTCTCTAATGAATGGAATACGATGGTCTCATCAATACGGTTCAAGAATTCTGGACGAAATGCCTTTTTCAATTCTTCTGTAACCTTAGATTTCATATCTTTATAATCTTGACCATTTTCCTCCAAATTAAAGCCGACATATTTATTACGTTTTAACTCATTTGCACCAACATTGGATGTCATAATTAATACCGTGTTGCGGAAATCAACTACGCGACCTTTCGAGTCAGTTAAACGGCCATCCTCTAGTACTTGTAATAGAATATTAAATACTTCTGGGTGTGCCTTCTCCACTTCATCAAGTAATACAACAGAATATGGCTTTCTACGAACCTTTTCTGTAAGCTGACCACCTTCATCATAGCCAACATAACCAGGAGGTGAACCTACCAAACGAGACGTAGCATGTTTTTCCATATACTCTGACATGTCAATACGAATCATAGCATCCTCATCAGCAAACATTGCTTCGGCTAGTGCTCGAGCAAGTTCCGTTTTCCCTACACCTGTTGGTCCTAAGAAGATAAAAGAACCTATCGGACGTTTTGGATCTTTTAAGCCTGCACGAGCTCTTCTGATAGCTTTCGAAATTGCATTTACAGCTTCTTCTTGACCAATCACACGATTATGAAGCGTATCTTCCATATTCAGCAATCGTTCGCTTTCATCCTTTGTCAATTTAGAAACCGGTACACCAGTCCATGTAGAAACGACACTAGCAATATCTTCTATAGTTACTTCCGAATCGGTTTGTCCCTGCTTTTCTTTCCACTCATTCTTTGTTTCTTCTAATTCTTCACGAAGTCGTTGTTCAGAATCACGAAGCGATGCTGCTTTTTCAAATTCCTGACTTTGTACAGCCGCATCCTTTTCTTTTCTTACTTCTTCCAGCTTTTGTTCTAGTTCCTTTAAATTAGGTGGTACCGTGTAGGAGCGTAAGCGTACCTTCGATCCAGCCTCGTCAATCAAGTCGATAGCTTTATCTGGTAAAAAGCGGTCTGTAATATAACGATCAGATAGACTTGCAGCTGCTTCAATCGCTTCATCGGTTATCGTCACGCGATGATGTGCTTCATAACGATCACGTAAACCATTTAAAATTTGGACGGTTTCCTCTAACGTCGGTTCATCTACCTGTATAGGTTGAAATCTACGTTCTAGCGCTGCATCTTTTTCAATATATTTACGGTACTCGTCAAGCGTTGTAGCTCCAATACACTGAAGCTCCCCACGGGCTAATGAGGGTTTTAGAATATTCGATGCATCAATCGCACCTTCAGCCCCTCCTGCGCCAATTAATGTATGCAACTCATCAATAAACAGTATAATATTTCCAGCCTGGCGAATCTCTTCCATAACCTTCTTTAATCGATCTTCAAATTCTCCACGATATTTTGTTCCCGCTACAACTGTACCCATATCCAGTGTCATCACTCGTTTGTCTCGTAATGTCTCTGGCACTTCGTTATTAATAATTTGCTGTGCAAGCCCTTCGGCTACGGCAGTCTTACCTACACCTGGTTCACCAATTAAAACTGGATTATTCTTAGTTCTACGACTTAACACTTGAATAACGCGCTCAATTTCTTTGCTACGGCCAATAACGGGGTCAATATTACCTTCTTTCGCACTTACCGTTAAATCACGAGCAAGTGAATCAAGCGTCGGCGTGTTTGCATTAGATTGTTGACCGCGCCCCTGTCTGTTAGCCTGGGATTCATTACTTCCAAGCAATTGTAGCACTTGTTGTCTAGCTTTATTTAGGCTAACACCTAAATTATTTAATACACGAGCAGCAACACCTTCTCCTTCACGAATAAGACCAAGCAATATATGCTCTGTACCTACATAGGAGTGGCCAAGCTTTCTTGCTTCATCCTGAGATAGCTCCACAACCTTTTTGGCACGGGGTGTATAATGTATTGACTGCATCGGTTGTTTGCCAACACCAATTAGCTTTTCAACCTCTTCTTGTATTTTTGAAATTTCCAGCCCTAAAGATTGCAATGCTTTTGCCGCAATCCCCTCTCCTTCACGTACAAGTCCAAGGAGGATATGTTCTGTACCAATATTATTATGGCCTAATCGTACGGCTTCTTCTTGAGATAAAGCTAACACCTTTTGTGCTCTTTCTGTAAAACGTCCAAACATCATATAAAAAATTCCTCCTATCTATTTCTCTAATTGTAAACGTTGGCGAATAAGTGATGCTCGTAATATATCACGTTCATTCGCTGTCAATGTCTTTTTGGCATATTGTTGTAGGAATCCTGGCTGAGTAAGTATCATTAATTCATTGAGGATATTTCGTGAAACATTTTTCACAAGGCCTAAATCAATTCCTAGGCGTACATTAGATAAGCATTTAGCAGCTTCTTTCGACTCCATGATCCTAGCATATTCCAAAACACCAAAGGAACGATAAATTCTATCCTCCATTTTGTCACTTGATTGCTCCATTAATTGTTTTCTAGCATATCTTTCATGCTCTATGAGCTGTTTTACGACACTTTGTAAATCCTCCACAATATCTTCTTCTGATTTTCCAAGTGTAATTTGATTAGATATTTGAAAAATATTACCTTGCGCTTCACTACCTTCTCCATAAATACCGCGGACTACAAGCCCTAACTGATTAATGGCAGGTATCATACGATTTATTTGTTTTGTTAAAACAAGAGCTGGTAGATGCATCATGACAGATGCACGCATCCCAGTACCTACATTAGTAGGGCAGCTCGTAAGGTATCCTCTTGTTTCATCAAAGGCATAATTAATTTTTTCTTCTAACCAATCATCAAATTCAAATGCCTTTTGCAACGCCTTAGATAATTGAAATCCTGGAAAGTACAGTTGCAAACGAATATGATCTTCCTCGTTGATCATCAAGGACACCTGTTCATTCTCAGAAATAAGTGTTGCAGCTGACTCTGAGTGCTTTGCCAATAATGGGCTGATTAAATGTTTTTCTACTAATACGCGTTTCTCAACTGCTGATAAGTCCCGGATAGAAATAAAGGAAATATTCTTATACTCGCTAAATGACTGATTTTCATATTTCTCTTTAAAGAAATTCCTTATTTCTTCTAATTGATTTGGCTCAGCAAGAATTGGATAAGCAATATTTGCAAAGTTCCTTGCAAGGCGAATACGACTACTTAGTACAATATCGCTATCTGGTCCTTCCTCCCTCATCCAAGGGCTAATAGCCTTATTCATAAATTGCTGTAGTGTCATGTATGATCACCTGCTCCCGAATCATCTTGCGCATGATTTAACGCTTTAATTTTATCTCTTATTTTAGCAGCCTCTTCAAATTCCTCATTCTCCACCAGCGTTTTTAGTTTTACTTTTAATTCTTCTGCTTGCTTCTTCTTATGCAAATCCCCACCTTGGCGTTTAGGGATTTTTCCGCTATGCTTTGTATTACCAGCATGTACTCGTCGGAAAATAGGGTCCAGACGATGATTAAACGTTTCGTAGCAAAGCGCACATCCAAATTTCCCTATTTGTTTGAATTCCGAGAAGGTCATTTCACATTTAGGACACTGTAGCTCTTTTACTTGCTGATAGGCTGACCCTTGAGGTCCCGCCATATTTGATGTATCAAAGTTAAAGAGCCCAGAAAGTAAATTATGCAATGAATATCCATCTTCTGGATATGTCAAATATCCTTTTTCTTTTGCACAAACTTTACATACATGCACTTCCATCTTTTGTCCCTGAATCAATTGTGTAAAGTGCAGTGTAGCAGGTCGTTCATGACATTCCTGGCATTCCATTTGCATTCCCCCCTACTTATTCAAATACTTTAGCGTATTCAGCATCGTTGTAAGTATGCGCGCACGAATTTCATCTCGTAACGGCAATTGAAATGCGAGTGTATTTCTATCAATAGCACTCAGCATAATTTTTGCTTCGCGTTCTGTAATAAGATTTTCTTCCAATAGCCTTTCTAACACATCGACAGATTTTTGTTGAGAAACTGTTGGATTAATCATTTCAATTATTTCATTGATTAATTCTGATTTATCTTGATGAATTACTCGCATAATACGAATATATCCACCACCACCACGTTTACTCTCCACTATATATCCTTTTTCCACAGTAAAGCGCGTATTAATCACATAATTTATCTGTGAGGGGACACATTGAAATTGATCAGCGATCTCGCTTCGTTTAATTTCAATCACATTTTTTCCTTTAGCCTGAAGTATCTGTTTTAAATAATTTTCTATCACATCTGAAATATTACTCATATGCCCACCCCCTTTTTAGCTGCATCCTTTGACTTTGACTATCTTTGACTTTACCTTTATTATACGTCAAAATCGAGAAGATGCAAATACCTTGTTCTATGTTTATTCTAGACAAAAATCACCATTACGAAACCTATGAATGAACGAGATCTCTATCATTTCTTCTATTAAAAAAAGAACCTTACACCATATTATATGTTGTAAGGTTCTTCTAGCAGCCCCATTTACTTAAGCTCAGATATATTTTTCACATGATCTACTTTAGAAATTTCCTCAAATAAAGAAATTCGATCTAGATCTGGCTTTCTTTCTATTTTAATAAAAATATTTCGCAAGTTGTTTTCTATTTTAATAATCTCTACTTTTTTTATGGTTAAATCGAATTTTTCCAACGCTGAAACAAGCTCATTCACCTTTAGATCGGGTAAGGTGACAATCTCAATTAAGTGGGAAGTCCCCCCCTTTGTAAATAGTCGCTCAAAATTATTAAGAAAAATTAAACTTAGTAAAATGATAAATGTCGTAAAAACAGCAGCTGCGTACATGCCGGCACCAACCACAAGCCCTATACCAGCAACTGTCCATATGGAAGCAGCAGTTGTTAAACCGCGAATTGCGCCACCATAAACAATAATTGTTCCTGCTCCCAGAAAACCTATCCCGCTTATTACATAGGATGGTATTCTCGCAGGATCGAATCGAACGTTATCATACTCCATAAATGACTCAAATCCAAATAAGGAAAGTAGCATCATTAAACAGGCTCCGACCCCAACTAAGATATGTGTGCGAAAACCGGCTGAATGATTCTTTACTTCTCTTTCAAATCCAATTAACCCAGAAAGAACTAACGCAATTAATACACGTAACATAATAAGATAAAAATGATCACCCAATAATTCGTCTAAAAAAGCTTGCAATTTTCGCACCCCCCTATCCATTTTTCCCTTCATTTTACATGAATCTAAATAAAAGGTATAGTGGCATCTTTTTATATTTTTCTCTTATATATATGATTAAACCTTGCTATTTATCATAATACTACTGGCCAAATATTTTACATAAGAACAAATGGAGCGAGTCAACGGAGGTAAAGGAATCACGGTGAGCTTGCGAGCCGATGATGACTTAGATTAGGGTTATTCGTGAAGTTACCTTGTTTCTGGGTGCTAGAGCCGGGTGGACGCGGCTCAACACGCCCATATTTATACACAGGATCAAATTTAATTAATTCCTAGACTACAAAAAAGACTGAGTAAAAAAATTCACTCAGTCTTCCTTCTTGTTCGCCTGGCGGCGTCCTACTCTTGCAGGGGCAAAGCCCCAACTACCATCGGCGCTGGAGAGCTTAACTTCTGTGTTCGGCATGGGAACAGGTGTGACCTCTCCGCTATTGCTACCAGACCTAAAGGATGTAGATCGTTCTGTGTTGTTTCAGAACGTCCTTCTTCTTAAGGACAAGTTATATTATATGCAGTTTCCTGAGAAAATGCAAGGATTTTTTTGTACCCTAAAAACTAAATAAGAGATCATTCAACGACAACCAAAAGAAGTTAGTTAAGTCCTCGATCGATTAGTA
>NZ_CANMAB010000005.1:0-79865 GCF_947495635.1 uncultured Virgibacillus sp.
GTCGAACGTGTTAATGCCTATTTGAAAGAATTCTTTGGACTGAATAATGTCCGTCACCGAACCGGGAAAAAATCAAGGCTTCACTTCCATTTAGTGACGCTTGTTTATAATGCCTCGAGATTAGCCGCGGATCGGATTAGACTAGAAATGAAACATAAGACGCTAAAAGCTGCATAAATAAAATTGATCTTTATTAAAAAAACTTGAAAATCATCAAGGAACAACTCTATGCATTTTTAAAAACAGCAATTATGAAATTGATTCAGATATTAAAATAATAATCATACTCTACCCATTCTCTTTTAATACGTTATTTAATCCATATCTTTCAGGCTGAATATTGCTTATCTTTGGTATTTTTCTTATTGTTGGATGAAATAAACAATATAAAGATATTATTAGTAGGCTTGTTCCACTAATAGTATAAACGAATTGACTGCTTTGAATTTCACCAATAATCCCTCCCAAAAAAGCTCCTAGGGGCATTAAAGACATACTTATACTTGTTATTAAAGAAACCACCCTTCCAATCATCAACTCTGGAACGTTACTTTGAATAAAAGTAAAAAGTAATATATTTGTAGCCCCCATAGGAACCCAAGCTATACCAAATAATATAATTACTAATACACTATCTTTTATGAAACCAGATATAATCCAAGAAGTGCCACCAATAAAAAACAAAAAAACTGTAAGTAATCCCATTGGGTATTTAGATAGCCAAGATGCAGCTAAAGCACCTATTAATAGTCCTGAAGACATAGAAGCTAAAATAAATCCATAAGTTTCTGGACCAGAAAATCTATCAGCAAATGAAGGTAAAATAGCAAATACCATCCCGATAATCAGATTTCCTAAGGATGATATTACAAAGAGCCATATTAATACAGATTTTATAACAAAAGCAAAGCCTTCTTTTAATAATAAAAAATAATGTTTTACTTCTACTTTAAAACTACTTTTAGCAGATTTCTGAATTGACCTCTCTGGAATTTTAATAGTTAACAGTAATAATGCGGTAATTAAAAATGCAATTGAATCTATTATGTAAATAGAAATAGCACCAAACATTCCAATAAGGACCCCCCCTACTGCTTTTAAGGTAAGATCCGTACCCTGATAAGTAAAAGTGAACAATGAATTAGCATGTACTAAGTTATCTTTCGATACCATATATGGTAAAACTACATTTTGTGTAGGGTAAAAAAATTGATTTGTAAATGAAACAACTGGCATGATAATTAGCACTAGAGTAACGCTCAAAAAATCTCCATAATAAGCAATAGGGATAATTGAAATTAATATAGATTGAAATAATTGAGTATAAACAAGGATTTTTTTTAAATTTAGTTTGTCAACCAAGGGCCCTATCAAAAAAGTTAAAGCTTGAGGAAATAATGTTAAAAAACCAACTAAGCCAGTATAAAAAGTAGAGTGAGTTAGTTCTTGTACTAACCACATAGAAGCTATGGCATATAAGCTGTCACCTGCATTGGAGAAAAGTCTACCAATTAATAATTTCACAAACTCTATGTTTTTCAAAACCTTTATCATATAGTCACTTCCCTTTTATTTGCCTCATACCTCTTGCTTAGTTTTAAGTATCTTATCTCGGAAAATATACCAACACCACCAATTTTCCGGACACTGTTTTACTTCTTTCTCAATCCATTTAAAAATAGATATTGATATTTCCTCAACATTTTTAACATCTGTTGGTTCAAAAAGTGGTTCTTCAATTCTTAATGTATATTGATATCTATTACTTTTTTCTAATATGATTGGAATAATAGGACTTTCAAGTAAAGTAGCAATCTTTGCTGGTCCAACGGGTACAAAAACATCATATCCTAAGAATTTAGTCTCAACATTTGGCATATCTCCTAGAGTGAAATCGGGAAACATAAGCAAAGGTTTACCTTCTTTTAAATTTCTTAGAGCTTGTTTAATTGCTGAGTTTTGTGGTAATCCAATTGGTGATAGTTTATTCATTACTTCACCTAAAAAGGATTCACCTATCCTATTCCATACATTCAAAGTTTGTTTATCCATAAAATAACTTAATCTATAACCTTTGGCTGCAAGTAACGGAACGATCGCTTGGTAAGCATTCATATGCAAAGATACTAATACAGGAGGGTTCCCTTTTTTTAAGCTATGATCTAAATTATGCAGGCCTTTAAACCTAACATGTTTTTCAAGGAAGTCTTGTTGTGTAGCATACATTGAAATAAGATTTATATCTAAATTTCGGTAGAACAAATAATCTGTCCAACGGTTAGAAAATTCTTCTATTTCACAATCTGTTGAGTCCCTTTTTAATACTCTCATTATTTCTACCATTTCTTTATTGTATTTTCTCCATCTTTCTGCCATTTTCGTATTTTTCTCGTAACTCATTCCTTTTTTAAGAAAGTCATACAAAAACTCAAAAGGATAGTCTCTCAAAATTTGATAGATCGTTGGATTACTTTCTACAATATCAAAATCCATAATACCATCTGCCATTTTAATTTCCTCCCATTTTTTATATATAGTACTCTGAACAAACCTCACATAGATCATCTTCACTTAAGTTATTCCAACGTATGGATAAATTATTTAAATCTATTTCTCCAGTTTTATTTATAATATTTGGATCCCCAATTCTTCCTAGAAGACGTATTGCATCCCAAACTTGAAAATTGGCTACTATAGAAGAAATGGACGCTGTTGCACCAGTATGTCTCTTTCTATCTGGAAATAAATTAGTTAATAATTTACCTTCTTTCCTCCTTTTTTTATAATTAATTTGGTAACAATCCCAACATTTAGTTCTTCCTGGAATAATTGTGGGACCAATTAATCCCAAATGGCCTATATAACCGCCCCCAACTATATGGGGTACTTTATACTTTAAACACACCTTTGATACCCATTGAGCTGTAGTATTAATATCTGGATTGTCTGCACAATTAATTACCAAATCACAACTTTCTACTATATGGGACAAATCTGTACCTTCATCTATCTCCATATGAGCAGGGAATATGTTTACGTTTGGATTAATACTTCTTAACTTCATCTCCATAACTTTTATTTTTTCTCTACCTATATCTTCAGTAGTGTAAAGTAATTGTCTTGTTATATTATGTCGCTCTACTCGATCATAGTCTACTAATTTAATATTTCCAATTCCGGCCATTACTAGTGAAGTAGCCATCCAACTACCTATGCCTCCAATTCCAATAATTGCTACAGTAGATTCCTTTATATTCTTTTGTAATTCCCAAGGAGAACTTAAATCACAGTAATCACTCCATAAGTCCACTTGCCTTGAATATCTTTCTAATTCTTCAGTAGTAAACTGTTCTCTTATTGGATCATTGGTATTTTCGATAATTCCTTCTTTTAATAACAGTTCTGTACACTCCTCTAATTCTTTATATGTAAATTGCTGAAAATTGAGATTAATCTTTAAAAAAATATCCAAAAGTGGCTTAGTCCCATCCATTAATAATATAGATTTCAAAATACATTCATTCTCGATTTCAAAAACTTTATGACAAGAAGTAGAATAAAAAACAAAGTGAATTCTTTTAGTATTTTTTTCTTTAAAAACACCTACACTAGATTTGATCATTGGATATATATTCTTCAACTCATTTGTCCTCCTTATAAAATGAGCACACCACATAAATTTGGTGTGCCCATTTTCTCTGCCAAAATAGTTAGCAAGAACCATTTTTCGCATCGCCTTCTAGTACAAATTCAGCTATTTTTTTCATATGTAACCCTCCTTTCTCCTACTACTTATATCATAAATCATTATTCAGAATATTTGTATTGATAAAATTAATCGAATAAATCGAATTAAAGTTAAATACAACATAAAATTTTATAAACTTTTTTTACTGGCTGCATAATATCCGGAAACAGCTTCGATCCATACATAAATCTTCTTCTCCTCATATCCCTTTACTGGAACTGGAACACCTATTGGTAAATCTCTTGAAACTCCTCGATCGGGCAATCCTTCCATTAAATATCTTTCCGATAATTGAATCGCATTTTCTCTCCATAAGTTCTTCACTTTCGCATTAGTTACGTACTGCTGTAGTTCTTTTTGGAATGCACTTAACTTAAAATAGAAATGTTCTGTCTGTTTCGTAGTTGGAGAATCACCACAAATCTTACATTTCTTATTTATAAGGTCTAGTGGTTCTAATATTTTTGAGCAGTGGTCACATTGGTCACCACGAGCATCCTGTCCACATTATGGACAAGTTCCTTCGACAAACCGGTCGGGTAAAAATTGTTCACACCTATTGCAATACGCCTGTTCAATTTCCTTTTTATAGATTTTTCCATTATCAAATAGCTGCAAAAATATATTTTGCACAATTCTATGATGATGGGCACTATCTGTCCTTGTATAGCAATCATAAGTAAAACCCAACTTTTCAAAACACGCACAAAACTCTTTATGATACCTATCAGCAATCTCCTTAGGTGTTACATCTTCTTGCTTTGCTCTAATCGTAATTGGAGTTCCATTGCAATCACTTCCTGATACATAAAGAACATTTTCTCCTTTCATTCTATAATACCGGGCTAAAACGTCACCTGATAATAAACTAGATATGTGGCCTAAATGTAGTGAACCATTGGCATAAGGCCATGCTCCTCCGATAAATACATTCATCTTATTTCCTCCCTTACTATTTTCATCTCTTGAAAATAAAAAACCTCGTCCAAAGACAAAACAACTGTCTAAGGACGAGATTATTCTCGTGTTACCACCTTAATTTGCTAACCACTCACATGATTAGCCTCAATAAGTACGGAACGATAAAGTTCTTATACCCTGACATTTATAACGAGTGCCAAATCTCGTCATAGCCTTACGCTCAATAGAACGTTCAACTATGCAGCTCAGAGACCATATTCAATCAAATAATTCCATGCTTCTTTTCAGCCAACGAAGCTCTCTGTAACGGAATAAAAATGATTTACTCTTCTCATCATTGCTTTTATATTTAACTTATTATTACATTTCATATTCATAAACACAATAGGAAATTATATTTCTACTTTGATCAACGGTACAATTTAACCTCTCCTCAATATTCCACCCAACAGCATTTCACGGCCACTGTATATATGCAAATCTCATATTTAGCATGTAAACTTCAATTACTCTTTTAATAAAATATATTTTATACATCCTTCAGCATCTTACAATAAAAACAATTTATTTTAATAGTAAAATTAATACGTTCATCCACATGCTTATTTAAGAATTGCAGAAACTTAACCAAACACCTTAAAAAACACTTTAAATAGTGAAATTTTAAATCGAGAAACGGTTATTGAATCTTTTATTACTGTATTTTTATGTCTAAGAAAATTTTTAATTTGCTTTCTTCTATTGGGAATCATAAACATAGGTAATTTTTTTGGATGAAACCAATCCACTTTATCTGTTTCAGGACCATTTTTAATTAGCGTACCACCTAGCAATTCCCCTAAAAATATGTGTTGTAAATCATCAAATTGAGGTTGATAATATTCTCCTATTTTTCGTTTAATCGAAATGATATACCCCGTTTCCTCTTTAGCTTCTCGTATAGCACAATTCTCTAAGTGTTCATCTTTTTCTAACATTCCCCCAGGTAAATCCCAGACAGGATAATCCTTTCTCTTCACTAACAATATGTAACCCTTTTTATTAAAAACGATGGTAAAACAGCCTGAAGTTTTTGCCATATCAATTATTGCTCCTTTTTGAAATAAAAATATACATTTTACCATAAATTCAAAATATTTTAACTGGATTATCTTTAGGTTAATAATTTTTTAATCATCTCTTCTAAACTCCCCATTTTCTATAGTGGTGTTAAGAATTTTTTCTCTTCTGCCTCTGTAATTTTAATAAGGAGAAGTTACATCTTGAGTATTTTAGATGAATTAAAAGTAATAACTTATTGAATTATGGACCAATATTTGGAGGGTTTCGTATATGTTCAGCAAAATCTTCTTTATATGGACAGGTACCTTGGAGTATTTCCTTCACAGCTTTTTCTATGTCATACTGCGTTTCCTTATGTTCTATTTCATCATCATGAATAAATAGCCAACAAGCCCCCTTAGCTTTACTCTGTAGACCAACACTACCAGCATTGACTATTCGCCTACCAGCTACTAATCTGTCAAACTGAATATGCGTATGGCCGCATACTATAATATTCGCTTCAGTATCCTTTACCATCTCATTAATTTCTCGTTCATCGGTATCAGCTCTTATTGCTTCTTCGTCATTCCTTGGAGAACCGTGTACAAACAATACATCGCCTAACCCGTTAATAGCCATCCGTTGTCTCTCAGGCAATTCTTTCAAAAAACTCAAGTGCTCCCTTGTTAATTGATCTGCACACCAGTAATTTATTTCTGCTACAAAATCCTGACAGCCATCTTCTATGCTATATCGATGCGCTACCTCTCTATCTGCATTACCCATTATAAATAAAAATGTATCCTTATATCTCATTAAAGTTTCCATGACTTCTCTAGGCTGCGGTCCCCAGACTAAGTCCCCACCAACTATAACTTTTTCAGCCTTTTCATTTGCCACTTCAGTTAAGACAGCTTCTAATGCAACGTTATTACCGTGAATATCATAAATTGCTGCTATTTTCATAACAAATACCTCCACGTATTAACATTTTCAGATACTAGATTAAGATGATAATCAATCATTTTTGCTAAAAGGTATATAGTGCCGTTCACACAAGATATCAATGTTCTTCAACACTCGCGGTCATTAATAGCTATTTTTATATTTTTTATATGCTAATGGTGTCATGTTCATCGATCTGCGAAACTGAGCAATGAAATAGCTTGTACTATTAAAGCCTACTTCATAGGCAACATCCGTGACATTGGATTCTATTTGTTGTAGTAAAATTAAGCTTTTTTGAATTCGATAATCGGTTACATAATTCAATGGTGTTTTCTTTAAAATTCGTTTGAAATATCTACAACATTCGGATCGACTCAATTGACCAGCACGTGCAATATCGTCTAAAAGAATTTTTTTCGCATAATGTGTGTGTATCCAATTTAACATTTGCTTCATTCGATGACTCTTTAGCTTTTCTACCTGTTCGTACTCTAAATCAAAACCATTTATGATTAAATTTTTCCAAATTATCGTTAGCGCATGCTAATATCGATTTCATAACATGAGGGATTTTGTTGTATCAGTTGATTGATGTTTACAATAGCAGCTAAAATATTTTTCTCCCAAACTTCCTCTGTATCCAAGTGAAGGTAAGGCAAATTAGTGGCTTGCGTATACGGACTTACATGGGTTGTATAAAGCTCTTGAGATAAAATAAAATGTGGAGATACATTTAAACAAATATAAATACAGCCCGAATCATTTTCATCTGTTGCCATGTGCAAACACCCACTATTTATAAACAGTCCCTCGCCCTCTCGAACAGTTATTTTTTCTTCATTAACTTGGAAGATTGCTTCTCCTTTTATAATGAGAACAAATTGAATTTCATCATGCCAGTGCAGTGGTATAAAGCCATGTATGTTTTTAGTAATCATCGTTTCGTAACATGCAAGCGGTAATACAACCGTGCGATGTTCCGTTAATTCTTTTAAATTTTGGTCAACGATAAAATTTTTTATTTGCATAGCAAAACCTCAATATAATTATACTTTTTGATTCGATTTACGTATTATTCCAAGAATTCTCCTCTTATTATTATCCATATGATAACACTATTTTTATCATAAAGGTGGAGAATTCATCATGAATAGAGGGAAAGGAATGTTTCTTGTAATAACGGGAGCAGCATTTTGGGGGATTGGTGGCACAGTTGCAAAAAAGCTATTTCAAGAATTCTCTATTGATGTAGATTGGCTTGTTGCGACCAGGTTACTACTGGCTGGTTTATTACTATTAGCAGTTCAATTTTTTGAAAAAGACCGTTCCCAAATAATTGCTGTTTGGAAAAAGAGAAGGATCGCTATTCATTTACTTATTTTCGGGTTACTTGGTATGCTTGCTGTTCAGTACACATATATGGCTTCGATTGAACATGGCAATGCTGCGGTAGCAACACTATTACAATATTTAGCACCAGTAATGATTATTCTTTATCTCATTTTAAGCAGACAATCTGTTCTAACAAAAAAAGATGTGTTAACTATTTTGCTAGCTTTCGTTGGATGCTTCTTCTTATTAACCAATGGCTCATTCTCACAACTATCTGTACCGTTACTAGCAATCGTTTGGGGTGTTTTATCTGGGATAGCTTTAGCATTTTATACGTTGTATGCCATTCCTTTGCTAAAGCAATACGATTCGCTTGTCATTGTTGGCTGGGCTATGATTATCGGAGGTACTGCATTAAGCTTTATCCACCCACCTTGGGAACTTAACAATAGCAGCTTAACGCTAGAAGCATATTTATATATAGTCTTCGTTATCATTTTCGGAACGATGATTGCATTTTGGTTTTATATAGAAAGTTTACAGAGCCTGTCACCTAAAGAAACGAGTCTTATAGGTAGTATTGAACCCCTAGCAGCTGTTTTAACAACTGTTTTCTGGTTAAAACAACCCTTTGGCATTTACCAATGGGTTGGTACAGCTTGTATCATTATCATGATTTTAATAGTAGCTTTACATAAAGATTCTTCAGCAAAAAATCACGCCGTCTAATTAGAAAAAGCCCCCCAGGATTAACTAGTTTCGTTTTTCGCTGAGAGGGCTTTGCGTCTCTAATCTGAACTAAGTAAACAAGGATATATTCGTTGTCTTTTAGTAACAATTAAGGGGAGCTCAAATTTTCACTAAAGGTAAAGGTCTATTTGTTATTCTTTTCTAGGTTCGAATAAATCAAGATTATTCCCATATAAATCTTTAAATACTACCCCTTTACCTCCTGGTACCCCTTGTATCTCTCCTTGAAAAACTACTCCTCGCTCCTGCAAATCACTAACATCTCTTTCAATATGATCGGATTCAAACATTAGCATGACCGTATCGCCGCCTTGTTTGCCTATCAATTGTTCTTGTTTAGGAGTTTTAGCTTCAGCTAGTTCAATCATGGTTTCGTTACCATTCTCAGGGGAAACAGCAAGATAACGCCACCCTGGTTCGAACTCCTCTTCTTCCCGTACTACAAATCCTAACTTGTTCACGTAAAAATCTTTCGCTTCTTTTAAATCATGGACGAACAATGTCAGTTGAATCGCCTTTTTTATCATAATTATCCTCCTTCTAGCAAATTACTACTAGGTTAGCATAACAACAACCGGCAAACTTCTTTTCAATTGCTCCATATAACTTTTTTTGAGGACATTTACTGACAGTCGATCAATATGTAGACGCTTTAAAAACAAGATTATTTTAATTGCTTCAATTTTGTCATAATCATAATAACGATAATTCGTTTCAACATCTATTTACGAAGGCTTTAATAAGTCAATTTCATCATAATACCGTAATATTTTAACAGACACATTACATATTTTTGAGAACCTTTCTATGGTATATCATTTTATTCTTTCAATCATTTTAATGTTCTGTATAAATAGTATTAACTATTTATTTTATAATAAACAATATTTTTTAAATTATCATAATTTTCAACGTATTCCCCTTCACGGTAATAATGAAGGGTTATTTCATATAGTCTTCAACTAATTCAAAACACTTTTCTTCGGTAAGATTGTTCTGGACCGTTACATATTCTAACTGTTCCATCGTGCCACCTTTATATTTTAGCGATGCCTCTTTTGCAGTATGATCTCGGTACGCTATCCATTCACGCTGTTCCTTCCTTAGTTGATCCATCTCTTCTTTAGGTAGTTGCTCCTTTAGGGCTCCATAAATTTCATTTAACAATTCATCCCAAATATCGTATGCATCTCCTTCAACTTTTTTCAACGCATATGTTGTATCGTCTATCGGATTTTTTCGCATCTCCTCCACTTCATTCTTCGTATCATTTAATTTCTTAAGGTACTGATCCTTCAAACTAGCTGTATCTTTTGCTGGTACATTGTTTGTTGTATCTCCCTTTTCATCGGTACCATTACTTCCAGTATCTGTGTTCGTATTGTTGGTATTTGTGTCATTATCTGTCGAAGCTGCACTTGCAGAATCGTCATTTGTATTTTGACTAGAGTTTTTATTTGGTGACTGATTGTCCAATGTAGACTCGTCAGATGAGGTTCCACAAGCAGTCAATATTACTAAAACTACTGTTAACATGCCTAATAAGAATTTGCGTTTCATTGAAATACTACCTTTCTTCTCATTATTCTTCCTCGTGACTATATTTAATTTATCAAAAAAGATGCTCTTCTTAAATTAATCTACCTAGAACTTTCCCGAAAGCCATTCATTTTTGTTTTTGTAACCTATTGAATTTGGTTTACTTTGTTCAACTCTACTAATTCAATGGCTTCCATTATTTAACCCCCGTCACATATTAAATCCTATTACTGAAGTATCTGGTTATCACTATTTAACAATCTTCGTTATGTTTTTTTATTTTATCATATTTTAAAATTACTTATGATCTAGATCTATCCTTACACTTCTCATTTCAAATAAATTCAACTTGGATTGATATTGATTTTAGGATTGAATCTAAATAAGTACTATTGCTCACTCTCTCCTTTTTCCTCCCTCTTTCTTCTTTAGACTATACCAACTTTTTAACAGAAAAAACTAGATGAAAGACCAACGATAAGTTTATAACAATAAGGTAACCACTTTATGATCCCCAACCATTAGAAAAGGAACGAGGTCTAATGAACTCCGTTCCAACTAATAATGCTTTATTTAGTTTAAATTACTGTAACATTGGTCAAATCTGCTTTATTCTTCTTCAGTACTGCATATGTTACCTTATCCATTGTTGCACCATCAAAATTCGCTTTGTTACAAGCGTATGCATACTTGAACGAAGCATTTTTAAATACAGCATGTTTAAAATTCGTACCCTTTAATCCCGAACTATAAAAATTTGTACCATTGAAAATTTGATTTTCGAATGGAACACCCGATAAATCAGAATAGCTTAAATCTGTATTATTCAACTTGGCATGTTTAAAACTTGTCTTGGATAAATCCGACTTTGATAATTTAGCTCCTGTAAGATTTGCACCATCGAATATTACATTCCTTAAATCACAATGATAAATGAGCTATAAGATAAATTGGCTTCAGTAAAATCGGCATCTCTTAGATCGCTTTTGCTAAACTCTGCTTTTTTTAAACTTACCCCTTTAAAATCAGCTTCACGAAGATCCATTTTAGTGAAATCCATTTCCTTTTCCTGCTGCTGGAGCATAGTTTGCTTTTCTGCATTAGAATCCAACATTTCGGATATATCCCCAATAGATTTTATCGTCATGCTAAAAGCAGTTTCATCATCATGTCCCTGTTCTCTTAAATCATTTAATTTCTCTTGCAAATTATTCATTATTTCTTCTTTTAATTCCTTAACTGAGTTTGTCTCCACATAAGGTGAAAACTCATTATCCAGATATTTACTTAACTTTTCATTCATTTCCATATCCACCCTTCTCTAATAATTGATTTAATATTCGTTTAGTGTTCTCCCAGTTCCTTATATTTTCGATATACGTGTCTTTCCCTTTTTCTGTAATTTTATAATATTTCCTTCTTCCACCAGAGGTCTCATCTCCCCAGTAGGACACGATATGGCCATCTTTTTCAAGCCTTTTCAGACTTGAATACATGGTAGCCTCTTTTAATTCATATTCCCCAGCTGAGTTCTCTACTATTAATTTGGTTATTTTATACCCATATTTATCTCCAGTCATCAACAGGTTCAAAATTATTGTATCGGTATGTCCTCTTAGTAGATCCGAGGAAACTTTCTTATTTACCATATTCACACCTCCTATACCATACCTACAATACTTCTAACTTCAGTGTATTGGCAGTTGTATCGTTGATCATCGCCCCACTTCCTTATAATTATAATATACATCATATTACTATGATCGTCAATGTACTTTTACGATAATTATACTTTTACGATTAAAATGATGTCTCGATATAGGAAACTATAAAAGATCCTTCCCAGACTAAATCGTCCTACATCTCTCCTTAATCAGAGATTCCCCCTATTGTTAACCTAAAGTCAGTGTACTAAGTTTTCACTTAGAAAACGAAAGAAGAAAGATTATTATGTTAAATGTAGAAGCATTAGGATGATGTTACAGTTGGGAATTACACTGCGTATAAATTGAAAAAATCGTGCAGATTGATATAGTGAGGACTGCAATTGGAATGGGTGGATACTGTCCAAAACACTATTGATAAGGATTGAGGGGGGTATTAGGGAATAACAAAAGTAAGCACCCGATTAGAAACAGAGCGAGTCAACGGAGACAACGAAATTACGGTATGCTTGTGAGCCGATGATGACTTTCCGTAGGGGGTCGTGAAGTCGCCTCGTTTCTGGGTGCTGGAGCTGGACGCGGCCCAATACGCCCATAATTATATAGGCCAAATTTCATCATTTCCTAGTCTATGAAAAGAAACTGGATCACTTGGATCCAGCCCCAGATTAGAATGGATATTATATTGCATCATAATTGAGTTGAGTACCTATTATTTCGTCACCGCTGCTTTTTTACATAATAGTAGAAAGAAGCGTTTAGGAGATTGGAATAAGCGTACTCTGGGTAATCAAGCTCTTATTGGAGTAATTTAAGTATGCCATCATTTAGCGAAACAAAGGGTTTTTTATTAAAAAGCGTCAAGTGCTCACGCAATTCTGAATTACGTAAGTACTCGACGCTTATTTTAACTGCCAACAGACATTAGATGCTTATTATCAGTCTATTTTCCTTTTAGGCTCCACCAGCATGATGTGTGATTCCTTTTCGGCGAAAGGCTTATGCTCGACGCCTCCTGGGACAATACACATCTCGCCTTTAGAAATTTTTACTTGCCCATCACGAAAATCGATGAACATCTCCCCTTCAAGCACGATAAATAGCTTATCTGTATCAGGATGCTCGTGCCATATAAAATCTCCATCAATTTTAACAAGCTCAATTTGATCGTCATTCATTTCACCAATAACTTGTGGGGACCAATAATCGTTAATTTTAGATAACTCGTCCTTTAGTTTTATAGGTTGGTAATGGATAATAATCCCTCCTTATTTTGACTTCCACTATACCGTTACAGTAATGAGTAAAAAAATAGTATGCATTAGTAAAGCTCTTTACGTTTAAAAAGAAGATGCTCAGGCCAAACCTTGTCGTTCGGTTGTTACAACTGAGTGATTTCAATAACTTTTATCTCCACCTTTTAGAACTAACGTAAAGAATTTATTATATTTTGTAACGCATATTCGATAGCCAATGGACCACCAGTAATAGCGGAAGTATCCATTAAATAGACATTGCTTTTCTTCACAGCATTCAGGTTGTTCCATACATTACTTTGTTCTAATTCGTTCATCAATTTATCCTCTTTTGTAATGTCGCCTATAAGGAAAATATGATCTGCTTGAATCGTTGAAATTCCTTCAAACGTAATAAACTCATTATTAGTACCTTTAAATGTCTTATCTGGTGTAAGCCCCAGCCCCCTACTTTTATCAAACGCTAGTGTATAGACAGGGTTTTCTTCACCTAGAACATTAAACGTTTTTCCATCCCAAGATACTATAAATGCTACTGACTCTCCTTCAATTGCCTTTAATGCTTCACGACCCGTTTCAATCGCTTTCATCATATGATCGATTACTTTTTCCGCTTCGTCTTCCTTTCCAATAATCTCGGCTACTGTACGAAGACCGTATTGCCAATCTTCATAGATGTCATTGGAGTTTAGTGTAATGACAGGCGCAATTTTTTCTAAAGAGTCATGTATCTCTTTATGATGTTCTGTGGCTATAATATAATCAGGCTCAGTAGATAGAATCTTTTCAATATTAGGGGACAGTTTATCTCCTAATTCTTCAGTTGAATCCAGCTTTCCTTTTAAATAAGATAGAGAAGATAGATATTCTTTTTCTGTAGAAGCAGTAGGTGGTTCACCTAGTGCAACTAATATTTCAGGATAAAAATACCATAGCGTGGCCAATTTTTCAGGTTTCTTCTCCATCATAATTTCTTTACCAGATGCATCCTTAAACGTTCTCGGCCATTCCGTTTCATCTATATTAACTTCTGTTTCAGATTCAACTTCTGAGACTGATCCATTATTATTTTCAGTAGGCGTTTTATTACAACCAGCTAGTATGCCTACTAATATTATTAAGAACAGAAGTCCTTTCATTTTTTGCATATTAATTTCCCCCTATACCATGTTGCCTGTGGCTTTCCATTAGTATAGTACATTCATTTTCAGTTAAGAATGGATGCTTGTTGAAATTAGCATGGATTATTGATGAACTTCTCGCGATATTTAGTAGGAGAAATGCCAACTTGCTTCTTGAACACTCTACTAAAATAGAAGGGGTCAGTGATTCCAACAGCTTGTGCAATTTGTTGTATAGACACATTTCTTGTAAATAACATTTTTTGTGCCATCTTTATTCGATAGTTTAATAGATATTCTGCCGGTCCCATCCCTGCATGTCTTCTAAATACGTAAGAAAGTCGATTTCGATTAACGTTATATTGTTCTTCAAGCGATGCTATTGTAAGGCTTTGATAATAGTTTTCATGAATATAATTAGATACCCGTTCGAATAAAGTATGTGATTCACAGCTATTTTGCCTATTAATAACAGATAATAAGGCTTCATTCAGTGCTTCGCGAAACAGCATTTCGGTCTGAAACATTGAAATGCCTCCACGCTGATTATATACTTGCCACAGGCGCATAAGTAATTCGACAAGTCGAGGGGATTGCCCTGTTGATAATTCAAAATGCTGTTGAGAAAAGCTAGTGTCTTCTAGTTTTGAGTTACCTATCCGATATAGAACTAGAATATATTCCCAGTTTGTGTCACCAAACATTTTTTGAGCCAGTTCCATTTTTGCACCCCCATGGATAATTTTCCCTGGGGAAAGGATATAAGGTGTACCATTAAATTGAAATTGTGTCCTCCCTGCAAGTGGAAAGACAAATCCAGGAAAAGAGTCTGTATAATCAGCGTCAGGTACACCTGGGTTTTTAGCATAACGATATATTCCTTCTACTTGAAAAGGATTGTCTGCGAGATACTCTGCTAATTGATGAACGTCCATTTTCAAAATGCTTGCCTCATTTCACTAATAATTTGCCTGTAAGCTGTGAAATCAACCGATGTACATGCTGTACCACTCTACACCTAAGTATTACATACACTTCAACAAGCACGGTTGGGTTTCCCATAAGCCGTGCAACTTACCATAAATTTCTTCATTTAATCCATTACACTCTTTTGTTGTCCCTGCCTGCGGTTAGTGTATATGCTAATGGGTAGATACCCTAATATTCCTCCGAGTGTATTCAAAATAATATCATCAACATCAAAACTACCAAAGCCGAAAATAAGTTGAATTAGTTCGAATGTTAAACTTAAAGAAAGAGCTGCAATTGTAATCTTTTTAAACCTATGGAACTTGCTTGATAACAGTGGAAGAATAAATCCGAATGCCATAAACCCAATAATATTTCCAGTTAGATTTTCAACCCGTATGTTGATGTTTATATCATTCGCCAAGAACAAATAATACGTAATCGTCTTAAACGGAATAAAATTGTGGTTATTCCAGTAATAGCCATCAAAATTAAATGTAAAATGGCTCATAATGTCTGGAATGGCAAGGTGTTTGAATAGAATTAGTTTTGAAAGAATGAACAAATAACAGCATCATACAACTGTTAATCCTACTTTCAATAAAATTTTCATAATCACTATTCCCCTAATTCTCGATATTTCTACAAACCTTTTAAAAAATCTATTGCACTTTGTATGGAATGTTAAGCGAATCAATTTGTTGTTCTTCGAACGAAACTTCCCTTTGGAAAAGTGATGACACTTTTGGCTATCTTTAAAATCAGAAAACCAATGATACTGCCAATTGTATTCAAAATGACATCATCAATATCGAATTGCCCAATTTTTAAAGCCAGCTGCAAAGTTTCAATTGAAAAACTAATAACGGTTGAAGCAACAATTACCCTAGTAAATCTACTGTATTTTTTAATTAATAAAGGAAGAAAAATTCCCAGTGGCAGAAAAATTAAAATGTTCCCTAATGTGTTATTGATGATGATGTCCATATTAAAACGGTCAGCTCCAGATATGTATTCGATGGTATTTTTAAACGGAATGAAATTCGAATTGACCTTTATAAATTCAACATAGCCTTCTGAATTCATTGGAGTAAAAACATATCTGTTAAATGTATCTCCAGTTACGTAGTAATCGTTGATTCGGAAAATGATACGTTGAAAGAGTAACTTAAATAGAATAATAAATGAGTAAAGACCAAATAAAATCCATGTTCCTATCTTAGTTACTTTATAGAATGGAAACAGTGACTCCTGTAAACCTTTCGTTAATTGTTTCTGTTCTCCAAAACTCTCTAACGCCTTTTTTGTTGATTCTTCCTTAGTAAAACCTTGATCTATATATTCATTTTTTAATAAATGTAAATGATCTCTCATTTCATCAATTATTTCTCTCTTTTCTTCCTCGTCACAATGTAATTGATTCACAACTTTATCAATATAATTTTCGATTTTTTTATCCATGCGATACCCTCCGAACATACTTTAATTAAATTACTTATTTGATTCCATTCCTTTAATTTCTTATCTAACTCTTTCTTCCCATCTTGTGTGATCCTATAGTACTTCCTTCTCCCGCCATTCTCTGAACTGCCCCAATAAGATTGTAGCCATTCTTTGTTTTCTAATCGCTTCAAAGCGGGATATAACGTCCCTTCACTCATGTTGTATAGTTCATTACTATTTTCTTTTAATGTTTTTACTATTTCATAACCATACATGTCCCTTTTATTTAATAGAGATAAAAATAAAATATCAATACTACCCTTCATTATCTCTTTGTCCATAAACGACACCTCACTTTCAAACGAATTATATTTACATCGTAACACAATAGTACATCGCATTACAAGGTTAAAAAAAGAATCGACCTATCAAATTCACACTTTACAGACGAATTAGTCCCAAAATAGAGAAACAACAGCCAGTGAAGACAATTCTATTTCTATTTTTGAAAAGAGGGATAAAAAATATAATTATAAAAAAGGAGCTCCAGAAAAGAGTAAAGTCAGCAATGAACAAGGGGTATGAAAAAGACCCGAAAATCGGAAAAGATTATTTTCACGAAAAACGGGGTCATTGTCATTATTAAAATCATTTGTCATAGAGCCCATTACGGACACGATCTATCTTCAAGGCACTTCTCCAATAAGCCGCTCACAATTCAACTCTAACATTGAATTAAACTTTTCAAATTTAACAAATGCCATTAACTATCTATCATTAACTTTAATAGCTTCTCTCTATAATTCAACATTCTTTTCTGCCTTATTCATTTCAAATGCTATAGAACCTAGTTTAGCCCGTAAATCCTTTTATAATTTCCTCATTCTTTCAGTGAATTCAGGTGAATGAGTATGTTAATGAATAATATTGCTTGACCGAAAAGAAGAAATCTAATTTATATAGTTTTCTATTGAATGCATGTCCAATTTAATAGAAAAGCTTATTCTCTTATCATATTATGGGGGGAAAATATTATTTCTAAGTAACATTTCACAACTATAAATTGAATTCCAATATGAAATATCGGTTGTTAAACATGTTAACATTTTTACCTTTATTCAAAACATTAATGATCACTCTGCTACTTATACAAAATTGATTTGTAACATTACAACTTAAATCGCCCTACCAATTCATTTAATTCCTCAGCCAATTTAGCAAGATGCTCAGAACTTCCTGCCACTTCTTCCATGGACCCACTTGATTGCTGTGCTGATGCTGATGTTTGTTCTACACCCGCTGCAGCTTCTTCAGAAACTGAGGCTATTTCCTCTATAGACCCATTCATTTCTTGGCTATTAGCCGCAATTTCAGATAAGTGTTCAGATACAGCCTGAATACTTTGAACCATATCTGTAACTGCAGAACTTATATTATTAAACGTTTTACCTGTGGTTTCTATTTGAGATGTTCCTTGTTCTACCTCTGAATATCCATCTCTTAATGAGTCAGCTACAACACTGGATTCAGTTTGTATGGTGGTTACAATTGTCGTAATATCATTTACGGATAGAGCAACCTGCTCCGCCAGCTTTCTTACTTCATCTGCCACAACTGCAAAGCCCTTACCATGCTCACCCGCTCTTGCAGCTTCAATGGCAGCATTTAAAGCCAAAAGATTTGTTTGCTCTGCAACATCTTTAATCACCGAAACAAGTTTTGAGATTTCTTGCGATTGGTTATCCAAATTTTGCATCTTTTCTACTGCATCTTTTACAATCCGATCAATTTTAATCATTTGCTCAGTTGAAGCATTCATTAGTTGACTTCCTTTTGTTGTCAGCTCTAATACTTTTCCTGAATTCTCGTGAATACGTTCTCCACTTTCATTTGCTTCTTCAACTCTGTTAGTGAACGTTCCCATAATGGATGCTAACTCACTGGCACTATTCGCCTGTGTTTCTGCCCCAGTTGCAAGCTCTTCCATTGTTATTGCAACTTGGTCTGCTCCTGCTTTAACCTCACTGGCTGCCTGCGTTAGCTCTTCGCTTTGACTTGAAACAGATTCGGATACTTCAGAAATTCTATTTAATAGATTCCGATTATTATCACTCATTATATTCGTTGCTTTAACAAGTTGCGCAACCTCATCTTTGTTGTTGGTTTTCAACGGTTCTTGACTTAAATCGCCTTTTGCCAAATCATTCATTCGTTTCATAATTATTAAGATTGGATTAGTAAGAGACTTTGCAGTTATTAAAGCTATAATAATACCAATTATTAAAACTAAACCTGATATGATTAAAATAAAGAACACTGTTGAATCACCATACAATATAATTTGTTTTCCTTGTTTATTGACATCATTTTGACTTCTTGAAGATAATTTTTCATTACTATCCATTATTTCATTGGAAAGTGACTTAGCTTCCAATAATATCTCAACAGCCTTATCACGATTACCCGATTCATATTCGGTGATTGAATTAGTTACCATATCTGTCCATTTAGCTTTTTTGTCTATAATGGATTTAATATTTTCTGAATCACTTAAAGTCAACATTTCTTTCTCTATTTCTTTACCTTTTTCCAAATTAGCCTCTAATTGTTTCTTTATCTCCTTATCATTATATAGGAAATAGCCACGAACCATTGATGCACTCTGTGACATATTATAAGAAAAATTTTCATTAATAATTAGGTACGGAACGTCCTTTTCAACAATTTGCTTTGTATTATTATTTAACTTTTCAATAGCAATATAGCTTACCGTTCCTACTATAAATGCTAATGCTATAAGTAACCCAAAACCGAATAACAATTTTGTTTTAATTCTTTTAAATTTGAGTAGTTTTTTCATGCTAGTATCCCCTGTCAGTTTATATAATGGTATAAGATTAATTGCAACCAAACCGAATGACATCATTTGTAATCAAGTTTAATACTTGCACATTCTTTTAAACCCCACCAATATTTGATGCAGGTTTAATCTCTATTTCTTCACTATCTACCACGCTTGTAGCTGCAACGAATAGAAAACTAACGTTATCATTATCTATGCCTACAACTAAAAATACGATTTTCTTCTGTTCTATTTTGTTTTATCAATCTCTTTTTACAACCAAAATGAATATGCTATTATTCGTAAAATTATAATGCTATTTGGCAAATCGAATGATTTACAAATGACTATTAGTTACTTTTAAAACCTTGGATAGATAGGATTTGATACACAATTAATACAGAAATATGGATCTTTAGCTTACATATAATTACTTTTATAATCCTCTATTTCTTTTCCTCCCTTACAAGTTTAGTTTAAAATTCATACTAAAGAACCATTACTAAATACTCATTACATATATCGGTGAATATTATAAGATTGTTAGTTATTTCACTATTGGAAATATAAGGGATTTATGGAGAAGAGTTTGATTCGGATTCGTAATCACTGAGGCTTTGACCGGGCTTTCTTTCACTCCTCACTATAACTAAAAAAAGAAATAGTGGGTAAGATCACTCGTCGATGACTTTACCCACTAATCTTAGTATGTTTTTCATGGATAGGCTACACTTGGTTGGACAGTTTCGTTAAGGTCCGTTAGACTTTACTAAACTATGCTCGCTTAAGGAGACTAAAAATGACTAAACGAAACCGTTGTACATATACCGAAGGATTTAAGAATCAGATCGTTCAGCTTTACGACCAACGGAAAGCCACGAAAAGAAATCATCCAGGAGTAGGAACTGAACCCTTCGTCCTATAATCGTTGGGTTAACCAATATCGAAATTCCGGTTCTTTTAAAGAAGAAGACAACTGAACGCCAGAACAAAAAGAGATATTACAGTTACGCAAAGAACTTCAGCGAGCGAACATGGGAATTGATATTTTAAAGGTTTTTTTATTCAACAACTGGGCTTATCTACAGTAGGTAATTATAGTTTTCAACGTTTACAACAATAGGACTTTACTTGGAGTGGTAGGTATGAATTAGATCATTGTACGATCATTTAAACAACCCTTTCAGCCTTTCAAGACCAATCATGCCCATAGATTCTTCAAGTTAAGCCCTTAAACGCTAATCTATGGATATATGTACACAAGTATATCACATCAACATTTTGTTGCTGATACTGTAGAAAGCCACCTATTGCTAAATTTAATACTCCAGCATATTAACATAATCTATCAAAACTTATTTCAAATCGACAGCGACATTACTTACTGCTTTTTGCAATATGTATGAAAAACGAACTCTGCGAAATGCTAAAAAAATAAAAGATAAATATGAAGAAAGTAGTCCTTTTGATAGTAGTAGCAGTGTGTTCTTTGACAGGATACACAACTAGTGTCGCAGGCTATATAATGAAAGAAGAAAAAGAATTCATTCAAACCATAACAAATGATATTAAACACTCACATAGCAAAGGATATGTTTTAGAGAAAAAGTTAAATGAAATGAACACCCTTTATATTCTATCTAATAATAAATCAACCCAAACTTGGAAAGTAGCAGATAAAGTTAACAAAAAGGTGGCAGATTTAGGTCTAATAAAAAAGTGAAAGCATAAAAAGGAAGCTAATGAGGCTTCCTTCCTTTTTTAGTCCTATTCATTTTGCAATTTCTTTACAATCTGACCCTTTTCTGGAATAGAATAATACATCCTTGCTATTCTTTAAACACTATTTTGTAAAACGATATTTGCGATCTAACCATTTTGAAATGATGAGTGTTGCTACACCAAGTATTAGGTATACGAAACCTCCAACTTCGATTGCATATCCAAAGGGAGGGATAAATCTAGGTAGAAGAATCATACCTAGAAGTGAGATAATCACAATGAAAAAGATTGAGAAAAAATCTTTAACTTTATTTGATACCTTGTATACAGATTGTTGTAACCATTTTAAGATCAGAAAAACGTCGAGGAAAATAATAACAGCAACTATAAAAAAAGTAACAAATGCTGTTCCTATATAAACTGTCTGATTGCTATCTTTGAAATAGTGTATAATGACATCTCCTATCCCATGTATTACTGCTATCAGGCCTGCTAGCTGTAGTAATAGAAAGCCTATAAAAAATGCTGTACTTTTCCCTGGTTCTTTTGGTAACTGCTTGATTATTTCATTACAGTAAGCAGCGGGGGTCTCTCCAAACACATCTTCTGCACGTTTTCCTTCATTCTGTGCCTCAATAATATGATCTAATATCTCCATCAATAACTCCTCTGATTGTTGTTCCGAAATTGCTAAACTGGTTCGAATATAAACTAGCATTTTATCGTAATATTCTTCATTTTCTTTTGTAAGTAATTTACGTTTTTTGTTATTTAATTGAATCAGCTCTTTAGCGTTCATCAGCAACACTCCTATTCAACAATCTATCAACAGGTTTCTGAATATTTTTCCATTCCTCTTGAATCTCAAATAATGCCTTTTCCCCTAAATTGGTAAGTTGGTAGTATTTTCGTTTAGGACCTGTTGGAGAAGCTCGCATTTCACCTTTGATTAATCCATCCTTTTGAAGACGAACCAAGATAGGATAAATAGACCCTTCACTAACCTCATTCAGACCAAAATGTTGAAGTTTTTGTGATAATTCATAACCATAAACTGTTTCTTTATCAATAATTGATAAAATGCATCCCTCTAAAATTCCTTTTAATAATTGACTTCTCAAAGACATTAATTTTCATCCTTATCACTATATTGCAATACAAGTTACCTTATCTTAATAAAGCTACCTTGCACAACAAGATAGCTTTATATTATTCATCATAACCTATTTATGGTAATCCATCAAGACCATTTTATTTGGTGCATAAATTTTCCTTAGTCTAAAATAAAGTGTAGACGCTTACTCTGTAAATAAACCCTTTAATCTAATAACTCTAAAACCACATTTGAAATTCTATGCCTCAATACTAATTGTGTTTTTCTAGCTTTTATATTTAAGTCTTCAATATCTTCTGTTTGTTCTTCCCAGGATAATTTGGTTTCATTTTCTAATTTAACCACTTCATTCTCTATCCATTTTCTATAATACCCATACATTTTTTCAGCGTTTAATTCACTTTTGTATGGTTCAGGCACTTGATAATTTAAATTGACAAGACATTTTTGGAATCCTCTTTCGCCCCGTTCATTTATGATTTTATTAAATTCCACCAGTAGTTCTTCTATGAGGTTTTCGGGGAATTTTTTATCTATCATTTTTTGTTCTAAGGTATATAAAGTAATTCCATCTAACTTTTTATTCTCCACACCTAAAAATCCATAAAAGAATTTATTTAATTTGTTCACAAAAACACCTCTATTAGTAACTACGATATTGGAAGTTCCTTCAGAATCATTATTATAAAACAATCTAGCTCTTTTGTTCGGTTCAATTATTTCTATCTAACAAAAGAAGTAGATAACTAACTGAGCAAAGAAAGATTGTATCTTGAGTTATGAAATAATTTGAAAGTTCAAATATAGTTAGCTTTCTTTCTCTCTTCATTTTTTTAAATGTCTATAATAATAGAATGAACATAAGAGTAGTATTACTGCAGACATTTGAAATATATTCTCTAATAGAATAATCAATAAATTATCTCCGTACCAGTTAGCTTAATAATATTTAATTGCGTTAAAGTATTATACTTTTCTATAAGATAGTATCAAAGTATTTCATTATAATGTGTTAAGCCATATACAATTGAGCCTACAATAAATAATCCGCAAGTTACAGCACTTAGGAGATATGTTTTGCTCTCTTTTGTAAAAGTCCATTTCATTATGGTACGAAAAGCAAACATAACAGCCATACTAATAAAGATAAATATTCTGAGGTGAGAAAATTCATTTATAGCAATAATCATCACTATAAAACTACTACAGTAAAGTATTTTCTCAACATATTTATGTAGTTTGTTTACGTATTTCCTTTCTAATTCAGGTATTTCTATATCCCATTTTTTTATTAAGCTTCGATTGATAAATTGATCTAAAATAAAAATTGCAATTAGAATGCTTAAAATGGATATCACTTTAATTCTCCTCCCTACAGTCATTAGATACATATACTTATCCTATTTCATTAGTATAAATAACAATTCTCTTATTCGACAATCGTACCAATTAGTTGAGCAAAGACTATTGATTACAACTACACTTGCATTTTAAATTTATATTCTTTGTAAAATCTTAACGTTTTAAGGTCTGATTCATAAACCTTTATTAAGAGAGCGACATCCATTTTCGCAAATTTTCTTATTTGCTTATCAATATCAAAAGTCAAATCTAAAAGGTATTCATTCATATCTTCTTATTGATTATTAGGTTCGAATATATTATACATCACTGCAATATAATATCGTCTCATAATATCACCGATATAATAAAATATCTCTATTGCCTTCTTCAGCTCTTATACCCGTTACTACATTTACTTTAATACTTTTTAATCATCAGAAGGAGTTAGATATTTCTTTTCTCCTATTGTGAAATCAGCCCCTCGTTCTACTTCAACATATAACTTCCTTAGAAATTTTTTTCATCATACAAACTTTCCCATCATCAAAATTATATATCTTTAATTTACTTCTATAGTTGTAAAGTTAAATACTTTAGTTTGTATTTCCCCTTAGAAGTCAACGATATTTCTAAGCATTCTTCCTACACTCTTTATCAGCCAATAAACTAGGCGGATAGGTAAAATTACTAACTCAGGTATCCAACACAATACGTCAAGAATGACATTCCAAAACGTATAATTCTCTTTTTCTATTTTCCTCCTGCTTGTTTTCACTTTCTTCCTTTCCCACCATTCTTTCATTCATATCACCCCTATGAATCCTGCTTTTGAATCTCTATATTTTTCACATCGTCATTATCTAAATAACCATTATTCAATACGAAAATGATTTAACCTTCCCTTCTAAAATAAATACACTTGGCACTAATTGTTTTAGTATAATTACGATGAATCAGTAAATTAGTTTCGTCATTTTGACTGATGAATAATATAAAAAGATTAAGAATTATGACCTCCCCCTAAAGTGGACAAAAAATACGCTTCAGCTTTAGGGGGGATTTTATATCCAAAGCTCAATTTATTATTTTTTTAACTAATCCTCGACTTAATAGCAAGAGCTATTACCTTTTTTTAATTCTATTTATCCTATGTAAAATTGATTTAGAAATAAAAGGAGTTTTTCAAAGAATGTTTATTCTTGATATTTATATTGGTGAAACTAGAGGATTGCATCCAAGTAGGGAGACGAAGCAAAAACCTATTCGAAGAATGTATTGATTTAAAAGGTGGTCTTATAATATGCACTACGATTTAATTTTAAGAAGATTATGTTTGAAAAATAAATAAAAAGAGCGGATAATGTAACCCGCTTTTTTCTAATTTTTCTGCTTGTTATCCATCCAGGATTAAGCTATTTATATCCATAGTTTTTATTAATTTCCCTCTGTTGACTTCTTTTTTTTATAAATCACACGAACAGCATCCGTAATAAATAATATTATTGCAGCGGTTAAAAAGCCTAGAGTGGTGTATACATTAAGATCAAATATTAAGGTTAAAACAGCTGCCACAACAAAGGCACCTGTACTTGCTATAGTAAGGTACCACCTCGATAGTTTTTTTGATGACATCAAATTTTCTCCTTTCTCCGGTAAGAAGTATACATACCTAAAATTTTACCACTGCAATTAAAATGAATGTTTTGTTACTATTATTAATAATAACAAAATATTCATTTTTTTAAATTCGTAATTAATCTAATTTTATCTACTAAGCCCGAAAATCAGAACTAAATCATACCTAAAAATTTTTGCGAATAAACAAAACATTACAACATAATTTAGTAAACGTTTACAAAAGTGATGAATAGGAGGTTTTCGCTACATTTCTAATCCCTTTACTATGTCTTCACTGGAAAATACGTTGTCACGTTGTCCTAGTGTGGACTTTTCGAAATACCTCTAAAAGGTTCTAATTTATTTAACAATCTACGTAAAACTACCCTCATTCTTAAAAGTCATTCCGTTTCCATAAACGGATTGTATGGTGCCAGACGCCATACAAAAATTAGAAATCAATCCATCGTCTATTTCTTCCCAAAGGTAACCCTTCAATCACAATCGTTTAACTTTCTTACACATTAGCCCTCTCCTCCTAAACCTCTATTACGTAATACCTGCTATTACCATAAACTGGTCTCCAGGAAAACTCGTAATTACCTTTTAATATAATTGAACCTTTAACTTTCATAGACAACTGGATTCAACACTATGAAAAGACAGGTTCATTTCAAGCAAAAGAAAATCGAACAGTAGAAGAGAATGAACTCTTACAATTACGAAAAGAAAATAAACGTTTACAAATGGAGAACGATATTTTCAAGCAAGCAGCACTGATACTAGAACGAAAGTAGATATAATCACAGCTAATAAGCAGAAATACTTGGTAGTTAAACCCTCTCCACAACCCCACCCCTTTTACAAACCCATTCTGTTTCTACAGACGGATTCAAAATCAGATAACCACAATCATCTCAACCAAATCCAACAACCTTCAAAAAACAAAAACCCTTGAAACCACCGCCACTACAGCAATTCCAAGAGTTAAAGCAATTATATTCTAGTCAGTAGTGCGACCGTCTCCACATGATTGGTCTGTGGAAACATATCAACTGGCTGCACTTCCTTCGTTTCATAGCCACCTTCATCTAATATTTTTAAATCACGAGCTAAGGTAGAAGGATTGCAAGAGACGTAGACAATTCGCTTTGGCTCCATTTCAATCATAGCTTGAAGGAATTCCACTTCACAGCCTTTTCTAGGCGGATCGACGACTATGACATCTGGTCGAAGTCCTTGAGCCTTCCACCACGGCATAATTTTCTCAGCTTCACCAACAACAAATTCAGTGTTCGTAATGCCATTTAATTTGGCATTCATTTTGGCATCACTTATTGCTTCTGGAACCACTTCAATACCGTACACCTTCTTCGCCTGCTGAGCTAAAAATAAAGATATCGTTCCTATTCCGCAATAGGCATCAACAACAATATCATTGGCTCCAAGTTTTGCATATTCCAACGCTTTATCGTATAACACCTTTGTTTGAGGTGGATTCACCTGATAAAAGGATTTAGCGGAAATAGCAAAGCGAATATCACCTATCGTATCGTATATATAGGTTTCGCCCCAAATTACCTTTGTTTTCTTTCCCAAGATAACATTTGTCCGTTGGCTATTCACATTGTGAACAATCGATTTTATATGTGGGTACGTTTCCGTTAATTCCTTTATTAGCTTGTCCTGATACGGCAGCTTTTCCGTTCGTGTAACGATAACGATCATCGCATCATTTGTTTCTCTACCAGTTCGGACCATAATATGTCGTAATACTCCACGGTTTTGCTTTTCATCATAAGCTTTAATCCCTAATCGATCGGCAATTCTGCGAACAGCTTCTACAAGTCGGTCATTACTATCATCCTGAATGACGCACGTATCCATATCATCAATAATCTGGTGACTTCGTTTTTGATAAAAACCTGTTATTAATTCACCATGCTTATCCCCTACCGGAATTTGTACTTTATTACGATATCTCCAAGGGTCCTTCATACCAATGGTAGGATGTACGGGAACTTGTTCCATATGTGCTATTTTTCGCATAACATTCTTTACTTGATTCTGTTTCATATCCAACTGCATAGCATAGCTCATATGCTGCAGCTGACAGCCGCCGCATTTATAATACACATCACATGGGGGCTCGACACGCTCTGAGCTTGCTTGTCTCACCTCTACTAGTTTGCCGAATCCAAAGTTTTTGTTTACTTTAACAACTTTTACCTCGGCTTCCTCCCCTGGTAGCCCATAAGGTACAAATAGTGGATACCCATCAATTTTGCCTACACCATTTCCTTCATGGGTAAGATCTTCGAAAGTGAGCGTGATGGTTTGATTCTTTTTTACTGGTGCTGTTTGTTTCGCCATGTATATCTTCCTTTATGTGCTAGTCTGTGGTCTTATCTTAACATAACTCTAACCAATAGTATGAACAAAAAGAAGACTACTGCATTCAGTAATCTTCCCCTTCTTTATCGATAAATTCAGTTGGAACACAAAAGTCGATATGTTGCTGCAAATTTATAAATTCTCCGGGCAACAATCCACCAAATTCCCCATCAATATTTAATTGCATCTTCTCATCTGTCGTAACTGTCACATGCTTCGCTTTTTCATAAATGACATGCTTGTCTTCTAAATGAGCTCCCCGCAATGCAAGCGTGGCAATACGAATAAACTCTGCTAAGTTCGTTTTGCGCAAAATAATTAAGTCAAAATATCCGTCTTGCATATTTGCTTCAGGTGCTAACTTCTCAAAGCCACCAACAGAATTCGAATTGGAAATAAGAAATAACATAATATCCTCATCAATAACATTGCCATCATACTCTATTTTTGCTCGAATTGGCTTTAAGGACGGAAGCATCTCGATTCCCTTCATATAATAAGCTAACTGTCCAAGCATTGTTTTTAGCTTACTCGGAACCTCGTAGGTTAGCTCCGTTAACTTTCCACCACCGGCAATATTTATAAAATAATGATCATTTACTTTGCCGATATCTAAAAGCATCGATTGACCATCTACAATAACATCAACCGCTTTTTTTATATCTCTTGGAATGCGTAATGCTCTAGCAAAATCATTGGTTGTACCAACTGGTATAATCCCCAGCCTTGGACGATGTTCCTGTTCGGCAATTCCATTAATCACTTCATTAATGGTGCCGTCGCCTCCAGCAGCAATAACGAGATCATATCCTCGGTCAACCGCTGTCCTTGCAGCTGTTATCGCATCTCCTTCACAGGTGGTTGCGTGGGTTGATGTTTCATATCCAGCGATTTCGAGCTTTTCTAGAACTGCCGGTAATTCTTTTTTAAACGCTTCTCTGCCAGATGTGGGATTATAAATAATACGTGCTTTCTTCATTTCATTCCCTCCGCATTGCATGAAATATGCAGGGTCCTTCAACTATTTAAGTCACTAGGTCTCATGGTTTATTTTTCAGTCCAACATCTATCATAGACCTTTTCCATCATTTTGAAAAGGGGAATTGTTGAATTGTTTCGTGAATATGCATTATTTTCCAATGTGTAACTGACTGCAAATACGAGACTACCAATGCTTTTCATTGGTAGTCTTGCCTCCACACTATTTTTTATTTATTTCCTCTAATAGGAGTTTATTTACCATAGGTGGATTTGCTTGTCCTTTTGTTGCCTTCATTACTTGACCGACTAAGAAGCCGACTGCTTTATTTTTACCATTCTTATAATCGATAATCGATTGTTCGTTTTGATCTAGCACACCCGCTATAATTTCGCGTAATTGCCCTTCATCGGAAATCTGCACAAGCCCTTTTTCTTTTACTATCTTTTCTGGGTCTCCACCCTTTTCCACTAATTCAGCAAAGACTTTCTTTGCAATTTTCGAAGAGATGGTACCATCTTCAATTAATTGGATCATCTTAGCTAATGCTTCTGGTGTAATTGCTAATTCATGCAATTCTTTGTAATGCTTATTCATATAAGCAGAGATTTCTCCCATTAGCCAGTTCGACACCTGCTTCATATCCGCATCATGAGCTATTGCTTCTTCAAAGAAATCAGCCATTTGCTTGGAATTGGTCAATACGGCAGCATCATATTCTGGTAAACCAAGTTCTTCCATATAACGTTTTTTACGCGCATCCGGAAGTTCAGGAATTTCTTGACGAATTCGCTCTTTCCACGCCTCATCAATATATAGAGGTACTAAATCAGGTTCAGGGAAATATCGATAATCGTCTGATCCTTCCTTCACTCGCATTAGAATTGTTTCTTTTGATTTTTCATCATAGCGGCGCGTTTCTTGGAGGATTTCTCCTCCGGAAAGCAATACTTTTTCCTGACGCGTTTCTTCAAACTCTAAGCCCTTTTGTACAAAGCTAAAGGAGTTTAAGTTTTTCAGTTCTGCTTTGGTGCCAAATTCCTCTTGGCCAAGTGGACGTAGAGAGATATTTGCATCACAGCGCAGCGAACCTTCCTCCATTTTCACATCCGATACACCAGTATATTGAATAATATTTTTTAATTTTTCTAAGTAGGCATATGCTTCCTCTGGGGAACGCATATCTGGCTCAGAAACAATCTCTATCAATGGCGTACCTTGACGATTGAAGTCTACAAGCGAATATCCATCATCACCATGGGTAAGCTTACCAGCGTCTTCCTCTAAATGTAGACGTGTAATTCCGATCCGTTTTTTCTTGCCATTTACTTCTATTTCAATCCAGCCATTTTCGCCAATTGGCTGATCAAATTGGGAAATCTGATACGCCTTTGGATTATCTGGATAAAAATAGTTCTTACGGTCAAATTTCGTATTTGTAGCAATGTCACAATTAAGAGCCATCGCTGCCTTCATTGCGAAATTAACAGCTCCCTCATTTAATACTGGTAATACACCAGGGTATCCCAGATCAATTGGGTTTACGTTGGTATTTGGATCTGTACCAAATTCATTCGTACTTGGACTGAATATTTTGGATTGTGTTTTTAATTCAACATGTACCTCTAAGCCAATAATTGTTTCGAAATTCATGCGTTAGCACCTCCTAATTGAGGGCGTTGTTTATGATGATCTGTCGCTTGTTCATATGCATGGGCTGCACGGAATACGGTGTTTTCATCAAAATGCTTCCCAATAATTTGCAGTCCGATTGGTAAGCCTTGATCAGAAAAACCGCAAGGAACAGAAATTCCTGGAACGCCTGCAAGGTTGACTGGAATGGTTAAGATATCATTTGCATACATCGTTAATGGATCATCCACCTTTTCCCCAACTTTAAATGCTGGCGTAGGCGTAGTAGGTCCAATAACAACATCATAGTCTTCAAAGATTTTATCAAAATCATTTTTAATTAATGTCCGTACTTTTTGAGCCTTTTTATAATAAGCATCATAGTAGCCAGAACTAAGCGCAAAGGTTCCTAACATAATACGACGCTTAACCTCTTCTCCAAAGCCTTCACTACGTGATTTTTTAAACATATCAATCATATTATTAGCATTTTCCGAACGCACGCCATAACGGACACCGTCAAACCGAGCTAGGTTCGCAGAAGCTTCAGATGATGAAAGTAAATAATAAGTTGCCACTGCATATTTGGAATGTGGTAACGACACTTCCTCCCACATTGCACCTAATGATTCATATACCTTAAGTGCTTGCAGAACCGATTCCTTGACCTCTGGTGCTACACCTTCAGCAAGGTATTCCTTTGGTACGGCAATTTTCAATCCTTTCACATCACCGGTTAGTGCCTCCGTATAAGCTGGTACTTCTACAGCTGCGCTTGTAGAATCCATTGGATCATGTCCAGCGATTACTTCCAGAACACGTGCATTATCTTCTACATTACGTGTAATTGGGCCGATTTGATCTAAGGATGAAGCAAAGGCAACCAAACCAAAACGTGATACGCGTCCATATGTCGGCTTTAAGCCTACTACTCCACAGAATGCAGCTGGTTGACGAATTGAGCCGCCCGTATCTGAACCTAAAGAGAATAATACTTCTCCTGCTGCTACGGCTGCTGCTGATCCACCACTAGATCCACCTGGTACATAATCGGTATTCCAAGGGTTACGAGTTGGTTCGTAACTGGAATTTTCATTTGAAGAACCCATTGCAAACTCATCCATGTTCAACTTTCCAATCGTAACTGCTTGCTGGTGATTTAATTTGTTAACTACAGTAGCGTTATACAAAGGGTCATTAAAATTGTCGAGGAATTGACTTGCACATGTGGTGCGTAACGCCTTTGTGACAATGTTATCCTTAATACCACTAGGCATTCCAAATAATGCGGTATGTTTATCTGCTGCCTCGTCCAATTCTTTCGCATAGGCATTAGCATTTTCTTCATTTAATGTAAGAAATGCATGAACCTTGTCATCGACTTCTTTAATCCGTTGATAAGAAGCTGCTACTAAATCTTGAACGGTAATTTCATGATTATGTAGTTTTTGTTCTAATTCTTTAATCGTATGATCAAATAATGACATGCTTTTCCCTCCTACTCCAAAATAGATGGTACACGATACTGTCCATCTTGCTGATCAGGAGCATTTTTCATTGCTTCCTCCTGCGTTATCCACTTCTTTGGCTTATCCTTACGAAGCACATTCTTAATGTCTAACACGTGCGTCGTTGGCTCAACATCTGATGTATCTAATTCGTTAAGCTGCTCCGCATATGTAATGATCGAGCTTAATTGCTCTGTAAACATTTCTACTTCTTCCTCGCTAACTTCCAAACGAGCCAAATGAGCAACATGCTTTACTTGATCCTTCGATATATCTGCCACTAGCTTTCCCTCCAAATCTGTTTCTTCTATATTATATACATCTATTGCTTATCCATAAACTTTGGTAACACTATTGATAATAGCAGAACGACCCAACAATAATCAACTATGAAAGAAAAGCGAAGGTGTTTGATTTACGGTGCAGGAACTGCATCCATGCCTTACGTACGAAGCAGTGTTATTCAAAATGGCAATTTGCCGTTTATGCTTCTATAGGGCATCCACAATTTATAAAGTAAAACTTCCATTCATGGGGGCTGTTTATCTCCACGGATGGTTAGTACCACAAGGGTATGACCTAAAGGCCTCTGAGCCAATCGAACATTTACTGGCAGTTGTCCCCACACTTTTCCTTATTGGATTCACCTTATTGCTTGAATGGGGGGGTTACTGCCAGTTATATGCGGGATAAAAAAAGGCAAATTATTTTAATAAAGAAAAAGCCGAACTATTATTCGAATTAATGGTTGCCCCAGAAGATAGATTTTTCACTCTAACTTCTGGGAGCGATACCTACCTTAACATTCGAATCTGTTCGGCTTTGCTGGTTCTAAAATTTGTTGCGGCTTTGATAAAGTCCTTGAATTCGTTTATACTTTTTTCTATTGTTCTTTCGTTATTAGAAGCAGCGTTTAAGCCACATCTTATTACTTGTGATTTACTCTTTCAATTTTTCTAAGGTCTCGTCAAAGTCTGATTTTAGCTCAGGATCTGTTTTGCCAAGAAGACTCACAACGATTGCTACAATCATATTCATAATGAAGCCGGGAACAATTTCATATAAATCAAAGATTCCACCAGAAAGTAGATCTCCCCAGATAATAACAGTAACTGCACCAACGATAATACCTGCTAGTGCACCATTTCGAGTAATGCCTTTCCAGAATAGTGACAGGATAATGATTGGACCAAACGCTGCACCGAAACCAGCCCATGCATAACCAACGAGATCAAGAACAGAGCTTTCCGGGTTCATGGCAATAATTAATGCTACAATCGCAATCAATACCGTTGCTATTCTTCCAACCCACACTAATTCCTTCGCAGATGCTTTTTTACGGAAAATCGCTTTATAGAAATCCTCCGCTACTGCTGATGAAGATACGAGCAATTGTGAATCTACTGTACTCATAATTGCTGATAAAATAGCAGCTAACAGCACACCAGCTACTACAGGGTGGAATAAAATCTGTGAAAATGCAATAAAGATTTTTTCTGGATCAGCCAACACTTGAAGTCCATCTTGATTAGCCACTTCAATTCCAAATTGGCTTAGAATCGGTACTTCTTGTGTACTTATAAATGCTAATCCAATAAAACCAGTAAATATGGCACCGTAAAGTCCTAAAATCATCCACGCCGTACCAATAAATTTCGCTTTTGGTACATCTTTCGCTGAACGCAATGCCATAAAACGGACTAAAATATGCGGCTGACCAAAATAACCAAGTCCCCATGCTAGTGAAGAAATAATTGCCATTATTCCAACACCTTGAACCATATTAAGATGTGATGGATTGATTTCTCCGACTGCTTGTACAGCGTCACTCCATCCACCCATTTGGTTTAACGCGACAATTGGTACAATAATGAGTGCAAGAAACATAAGAATACCTTGTATAAAATCAGTCCAAGATACTGCCAAAAATCCTCCAAGTAACGTATATGATACAACAACGATCGCACCGATCCAAAGTGCTGTCATATAGTCAAGACCAAAAGATGCCTCAAATAATTTTGCACCTGCAACTAATCCTGAAGATGTGTAAAAGGTGAAGAATAATAAAATTACTAAAGCAGATATAACACGGAGAATATGTGATCTATCCTTAAATCTATTTTCAAGGAAATCAGGGATTGTAATCGAGTTATTTGATACTTCGGTGTAAATACGTAAACGTTTGGCAACAAACTGCCAATTTAAATAAGCACCTGTTGCAAGACCAATTCCCATCCAAGCTTCTGACATTCCAGATGCATAGATTGCGCCTGGTAAACCTAGTAACAGCCATCCACTCATATCAGATGCCCCAGCACTTAATGCTGCAACGCCTGGTCCTAGGTCTCGCCCACCGAGGACATAATCGGATAAGTTATTGGTACGATAATACATGACGACGCCGATAGCCAGCATCCCAAGTAAATATACAATAAAGGTTATTAATGTTGTAAGATCCACGTACTATTTTCTCCTCTCAGTAAATAAAGTAATGATCGATAATAAAAGTACAATTGGCATTGGAACAAATAACCAAAACCAGGTAGCACCTCGAATCGCATATTCCATACAAACAATGCCCCTCTCTCTAAAAATATAGCATTATTATTTTGAGATTCATTTCTCAAATAAGCACATCGACTATGATTTCATATAATTAATTATTTTTCAAGTTACATAGGGCTCACAAATGGCGCCCTATCAAGCTTCCTACTAAATAGAACTATCATATACAGTGATATGTTATGAAGAATAATCATTTTCATACATGAAAGAGATAAGAGTTCCGTATATGTAAATATAGTCCAAATCCTTTTAAATAACTCCTAATAACTCAAAATTTCTATATAAAAAATTTTTTCAATAAATTTTTCAATCTGAGCCATATGCTGTAGATTATTCCGCTAAAGTGCTGGAAGACTTCAACTTTAAGAGCCTGTGTTGGTACAAAAGGGACTAAGTGGGAGAAAACGACACCTAAATACCCAATTTGTTCAGAACCTTTGGGTCATACTCTTGTGGTACGAACATTCAGTAGGGTATGGAAGAAAACTTCTACGGAATGAAGTTTCACTTTATCGGAACATAAGTGCAAGCGCCAGATTAGAAACGTAGCGACTGGAGCGAATCAACGAAGATAAAGGAATCACGGTGACCTTGCGAGCCGATGATAACTTATCCTAGGGCGATTCGTGAAGTCTATCTGGACGCTAGAGCTGGACGCGGCTCAACACGCCCCTATTTCTCCATAGCCTCAAATTTTATATTTTCCTAGACTACAAAAAAAGTCCCGGAATGGGTTCCACGCCATCCCAGGAAAATCCATCATATAGTAATAGGGTAAAAAAATTTAAAAACCAGTTTGCGAAAAAATCAAAAATAACTAAAATTGTGATACAGGTTGCCCAATAGACACAACCTCAGGCTCGAGTTCATGAGCTAATTCTGTTGAATTATTGTCATGAGTATTTAAAAATCCTATCATAAGAAGTGAGCCTAATGCCATTGAAGCAAATAACTTCTTCATTAACATCCCCCCCTTTAAAGATTAATTAATTCATTATAAGCTGAATTTGCTAGTTTATAATATTTAACAGATTCTTTATACTTACCAAGCTTTTCAAAATGGCTGCCAAGCATTTTAGCATAGACAACTAAATTGCTATGGTCGTCATGCTGCTTCAGATAAGGTATAAATTCATCTGTTACTAATGCCCTGAACTTTTCTTGCTCATTGTTTAATGCATATGTGTACGTATGAATAATATAGTAATACAGTTGATAATAATGATCATCACTAGCTAAGTCTAATATTGTTAAAGCTTTTTTAATCATTTCCTTTGTTTTTTCATAATCTCCAATATTATAATATTCTTTTATTAATGATGTTATTGATGCAAGTCTTTCTTTTATTTTTATCGCTTCATCATCTTCTTCTTCAATAACAAAAACATAGTATTTAATAGCTTCTTCAGTATTGCCAATCTTAGAGTGAGCATATCCTAAATTTAGATTCGCTAACTGAATTACCTGTTTATTTTTATTTAGTTCACCTAAATGCTTTGCTAAATTATAATTTTTAATAGCTTTATCATACATATCAATTCTGCGGTAGGAAATCCCTAACAGTATATGGCATTGGGCACAACGGATAAAATTATAATTTCGTTGAAAGACATCCATCGCCTTATTGGCATAATCAATAACTTCCAACGTATTTCGTAACTTACTATTTGTGACTGAAATCGTATAATGTAAATCCGCAACTTCCTCTTCATCAAGATCTACCTGATTTATTTTATCCTCTGCCATCTTATACAATCGCATTGCTTGATTAAATTCTCCAGTAAATGAATAATAATTCCCCTTAAATTTGTACCAATAATAAAGATGGTCATTATCAAATGAATTAACCATTTCACTTAATTCATTCATCTTAGATAACGCTTTATCGATTTGTCTTAAGATTATATAGTATCTAATTTTGTGAATCTCAAATAGAAAAAAGCTATCATTAATGCTTCTGTCCATTAATGCTTGTAAATCCTTATATGTATCGATTATCTCTTTTTTGTCATATACATCAAAAAGCATTGCATACCATTGCTTACACTTTTTTTGTAAGTCTGTATCAACTCCATCGATCAATTCGATACCAAGTCGATTACATAGTAATTGAATTATTTCAGGGCTCGCGTCTGTTTTTTTATTTTCGATCTTGGATAAATAGGATAGTGAAACGATGCCTTCTGCTAACTCTCCTTGTGTCATCTCTTGCTTCGTACGCTGCAGTTTGATAAAGGGACCTATTTCTATCAACCTTCCCACCTACCATCTACTTTTTATTATGCTACTTTATTTTGTATAGTCATATTATAACATAATTTCAGATAATTCATATTGGGAAAATAATAGAGAAATGAACACTATTTATAGGCGAAACAGGCAAAAAAACTTTCCGATTTTCCTCACAGAGGAAAATTAGTCCTTGTTCGACATGAATCATGGTAAGAAACCTGAATTATTTATATGACTATTTTATTATGAATTTACAACTTTTCGGAAGTCTTCGAAAAACACAAGTCACTTTTAGGTAATCTGGTCTGTCTCTTTCGTATAAGAATTTACGAAAAATTGTACATTATTGTTTAGTTCTCGTTTGTTTTCCTGACTTTCCTAACCAAATAAAGTAAAAGGATGGAGACGATCTCCATCCTTTTACTTATTACTTTCTTTATTAATGGAAAATATGCACCGTCGGCTTATCGGCTCCTGCCTCACGGTATATCATACTTTCTAGTTTATCACTGGAAGTAATTTTAATCTCTAAATCATAGTAATCCTTAAACATATCCTGTACTAATCCATAGGCATACTGTGTGAAGCCAACCACTTCACCTTTTCCGTAGAATTCAATCGGGATTTCAATTGTCATCTTTTGCAATTCTTCATTCATATAGAATCCTTCCCCAATGACTCCTACATAGTTTGGAAAATATGAAGCAATTTCTTTACCAAAGCTAGTAACGATCTCTTGATCCTCATAATATTTTTTCTTCCCCTCGTCGGAAGGGAATAAAACATATTCTTCATCAATCGTATCCCAATCACCAATGGATGCACTATTACTAGGAACATTAGTCTTTGCAATAAAATTTCCTGGAACTGGGGAAGATTGATCTTCCTCCCTATATAAAGCCATCATCACGGGTACTTTTTCTAAGCCCTCGATTTCTCGAATACTTTTTATGACCTTCTGGGCAATCTTATTTCCTTCCTTTAGCATTTCAGACTTGGAAATCGATTCATAATAGTAGGGACCACCGGGCTCCGTTTGGAAGCGATAGACGGACTTCATTGCAATTCCAAGCGATATTCCGGCTAATTCTACAGATTTATCCTCTTTTTTTACCAAGTAATTTTGCTCTAAAATATGAGAAAGATAACGTGGATTATCCTCAAAGTATTTTTTCTTGGCCTTTTCCTTTTTAGGCGGGTTTAACTTATCAATCCACTTAAGCACAGTATCTTCATCAATATACTGACCTTCCTGAAATAAATATTTCTTCGGATCATACACTTCCTTGGATTGACGACGTAATCCTTCCTCCATCTCATCAATATCTAGTCGATTGGCCACTTGTCCAACGATGACTCCCCTAGCTTTCCCAGGTTCAAAGGGAAGAATCATTTTATAATTTTCCTCCGATAATTGATAGCTTGGTACGATTGCTGTTTCCTGCTTCGAATCAGACTCATCGTTTTGAACAACTTCTTCTTCATTGACATCGGGAGCACAGCTTGTCACGAATAAAAGCACGCCCAGTAACCAAATACTTAATTTTTTCATGACTTACACTCCTCCATTTTCAATAGCTTGCTGAAATTGTTCTTCATTCCATACGTCAACTTCAAGCTTCTGGGCTTTCACCAGCTTCGATCCGGCATCTTCTCCCGCGATTAGGATATCCGTCTTTTTACTAACACTGCCAGTAACAGACCCACCTAACCCCTCAATAATTTCCTTTGCTTGAGGGCGAGTAAAATACTCCATTTTCCCTGTTAATACAATCGTCTTCCCATGAAATATGCTTTCCTCTGTTTGTGTAGAAGGCTTCGTCCCTAAATACGTCATGTTAATTCCCAGATCTCTTAGCTCATTTAAGAGATCAATAACTTGCTGCTCTTGAAAATATTGCGCGATTGAATCAGCCATTTTATCTCCAATTTCATTTATTTCTAATAGGTCTTCATATGTTACTTTTTGCAGGTTATCCATCGTTTCAAATTCCATTGCTAATGTCTTTGCAGCCTTTGATCCGACAAATCGAATACCTAATCCAAACAGCAGGCGCTCCAGTGAATTCTCCTTTGATACTTCAATAGCACGTAATAAATTATCAACTGACTTTTCGCCCATACGTTCTAACTCAAGCAATTCTTCTTTTTTCAGACGGTAAATATCAGCTATTGTATGCACAAGGTTCTCCTGAAAAAGCTGAATAATTACTTTCTCTCCTAAACCATCAATATTCATAGCATTACGTGAAACAAAGTGAATAAGCCCTTCCTTTAATTGCGCAGGACAACTAGGATTAATACAACGTAAGGCAACTTCCTCTTCTAATCTAACTAATTCACTCCCACAGGCTGGACATTCAGCTGGCATATGGAATTCCTGCTCTGAGCCAGTACGCGCTTCGACCATCGCTCGTACCACTTTCGGGATAATATCACCAGCTTTTTTAATCACAACGGTATCGCCAATACGGATATCCTGTTCTCGGATAAGATCCTCATTGTGCAAGGAAGCTCGTTGTACGGTAGTTCCAGCTACTTTTACAGGGTTGAGAATAGCCGTTGGTGTGACAACGCCAGTTCTCCCTACACTTAATTCAATATCCGTTAATTTTGTTACTGCTTCTTCTGCTGGAAATTTATAAGCAATTGCCCAGCGTGGACTTTTCGCAGTAAAACCTAACTCCTCTTGTTGCTTGAGATTATTTACTTTTATAACAATCCCATCGATTTCATAATTTAAATTTGGACGTTCCTTCGTCCAATAGGAAACATACTCTAAAACTTCATCAATGGTATCGCATTTTTTCCACTCTGGGTTTGTTTTCAGCCCTAACTCCTTCAGTCGTTCCAAACGCTCACTATGTGTGGTTAGTTTACTATTTTTCCACGCACCAACCCCATAGAGAAAGATGTCCAAATTTCGCTTAGCAGCAATCTTTGGGTCAAGCTGCCGTAAAGAACCTGCTGCCGCATTACGAGGATTCGCAAAGGGCTCTTCCTCATTTGCTTCTTTTTCCTTATTTAAGGCTAAAAACGATTGATGAGGCATAAACGCTTCACCACGAACTTCAATGGTTTCCGTTTCTTTAATGGATAGTGGGATACTACGAATGGTCCGCAGATTACTAGTAATATCCTCACCTGTCGTACCATCCCCACGCGTAGCTCCACGTACCAATTTTCCATTTTCATACGTCAGCGAAACAGCTAAACCATCAATTTTTAATTCACAGACAAATTGAACTGGTTCATCTGTTCCCTGACTTGCGCGTCGTGCAAAATCTCGCAAATCCTGTTCATTAAACGCATTTCCCAAGCTTAACATCGGAATCTTATGCTGAACTTTTTGAAATGCGTCTAACGGTTCTCCGCCCACTCTTTGCGTTGGAGATTCGGCAGTTACCAGGTCTGGAAAAGCCTCTTCTAGTTTTCGCAGTTCCTGCATTTTCTGGTCATAGACCGCATCTGGAACGGAAGGGTTATCCAGCACGTGATATTCATAATTATAGTGATTTAAAATTTCGGTTAATTGCTTAACCTTATCTTGTGCCTGTTGTCGATCCATGCAAGCACCTCCCTTACTCCTTCGTGATTGGCGCAAATTTAGCCAAGACTCGTTTTATACCTACTGGCGCTGGAAAAGCAATATCTAACTCCATTGCCTCTCCTTCTCCTTGAACTTTAACAACTGTACCAACACCCCATTTTTTATGGTGTGCCTTCTCACCAGGTCCCCACGTCTCATTTTCTGCACCTGTCGTTTTTTGCATACGCTCCGCTTTACGTTTCATAGGTGCAGGAGCTGGCTTAGATTTCTGTCCGATACTTCCACCAAACATAGACATTTTCGCTTCTTCCATTCCATCAATTAATTCTTCTGGAATTTCATTAATAAATCGACTAACGGGGTTCATGTTCGTCCGGCCGAAAAGTGTACGCATTTTAGCATGCGTCATATAAAGCTCTTTCTCCGCTCTCGTAATGCCTACATAAGCTAGTCTTCGTTCTTCTTCCATTTCTTCTTCATCTAACATCGAACGACTGTGCGGGAAAACATTTTCTTCTAAACCGATTAAGAAGACAACCGGAAATTCTAGTCCTTTGGCCGCGTGTAATGTCATTAATGTAATTTTTTCCTCTGCCTCTGTCTCTTCTTCATCTACTTGATCAATGTCAGCAATTAAAGCCAGATCTGTTAAAAAAGCAACAAGTGTCTTGTCCTCACTGGTTTCTTCAAAATCCTTTGTTACAGTCATAAATTCTTCCAAGTTTTCCAAGCGACTTTGCGCCTCGATCGTTCGTTCATTTTTCAGCATTGTTTCATAGCCTGTCCGTTCTAAAACGGCTTCTACCATATCGGTTGCAGTAAGAAACTCTTGCTGCTGCGATAATGTACGAATAAGATTACCAAATTCCGCTAGAGCATTTGCGGCCTTTTTCGAAACACCGGTAAAATCAACCTCTTTAACTGCTTCATGAAAGGATATATCATGGAGTGCTGCATATTCACGTAATCGATCAATGGATGTTTTTCCGATTCCTCTTTTTGGAACATTAACAACGCGTTCAAAGCTAAGGTCGTCATCGGGATTAGCTATAAGTCGAAGGTAAGCTACCATATCTTTAATTTCCTTACGATCATAGAACTTAGTACCACCTACCATTTGATAGGAAATATTTGACTTCACTAATGTGTCCTCAATCGCACGTGACTGTGCATTTGTTCTGTACAGTATTGCCACTTCACTTGGTGAATATCCTTGACTACGCGTTAATTCTTGAATCTTTTCAGTTACAAACAATGCCTCTTCTTGTTCTGTAGCACCTTGAAAGTAATGAATATTTTTACCTTCTGGATTTTCTGTCCACAGCTTCTTTGGTTTTCTTCCACTATTGCGTTCGATAACTTTATTAGCGGCTTGTAAAATTGATTTCGTTGATCGGTAATTCTGCTCCAACAAAATTGTCCGTGATGTTGGATAATCCTTCTCAAAAGTAAGGATATTGGTAATATCAGCTCCCCGCCAACGATAGATCGATTGATCCGAGTCACCAACAACACAAAGGTTTTGATACCTGCTTGCAAGTTGTTTCACAAGTGCATATTGTGCATGGTTTGTATCTTGATACTCATCAACATGAATGTATTGAAATCTCCTTTGATAATATTCCAATACCTCTGGTACTCGTTGAAAAAGATGTATCGTCTGCATAATTAAATCATCGAAGTCCAGAGATTGATTTTTTTGTAGCATCTTTTGATAAGCCTCATATACTTGACCTACTTGACGATCAAAGAAGTTACCTACCTTTTTATTAAATTCTTCAGCAGTAACTAATTCATTTTTCGCAGCACTAATTTGTCCTAGCATTGCTCGTGGCTCAAATTTCTTTGGATCCATATTAAGGTTTTTTAAAATTTGTTTAATCGCAGACAACTGGTCACTGCTGTCCAAGATAGTAAAGTTACTGTTATAACCAATTCGGTCAATATCTCTTCGTAAAATTCGTACACACATGGAGTGAAAGGTCGAAACCCACATTTGATCACTCTCAGGTCCAACTAATTTACGCACGCGTTCTTTCATCTCACGTGCAGCTTTATTCGTAAATGTAATTGCTAAAATATTACGAGGAGAAACGTCCTTTTCTCCTAATAAGTAAGCAATCCGATGGGTTAATACTCTTGTCTTTCCACTTCCTGCACCGGCCATAATAAGTAAAGGGCCGTCTGTATGTGTAACAGCTTCTTTTTGCTGTTTATTTAATCCTTTTAATAAGTCATCTTTTGTTTGACTCATTTTTACACCGCCTAACTATTAACTATCTTTTACCGCTTTTACCGTTTTTAATGCTTGCTTGATATCTGTATATATACGATTGCCAACGATAATTACATCCGCGTGTTCTTTCATTTCCCGTGCCTGTTGGACTGTTTCAATACCACCACCGTAAAACAATAGTGAATGTTCCAATTGAGCTTTTACTTTTTCGACCAGCACTGGGTCCCCGTAGGTTCCACTATACTCCATATAAAAGACAGGCAAGTGAAAAACCTTATCTGCCATATAAGCATACGCAATCACATCATCTTCATCCGGTAAATAGCTGTTCGTATGTATGAAAGCTTTTGCGTCCTTATTCAATATACAATATCCTTCAAATAATAGCTCACTATACTCAAGCATATCAACAAATTCTTTAATAGCTTGATGTTGAATATCCATCATCCACTTTTTTTCCTTCGAATTAAGCACCATAGGAATATAGTAATAATCAAAGCCTGGAGTTATTGCATCCATGGATGAAATCTCTAAAATACAAGGTACTGTATATCTACGTATTCTTGAGAGTAGATCAAGCACGCCATCTAATGTTATGTTATCTGTCCCACCTACAATTATGGCATCTGTCCCTGACTCACAAACCATTTCTAAATGTTCATCTGAGATTTCTTTGGCAGGATCAAGCTTAAAAATATGCTGCCAAGCATTCATTGTTTTATCCAAAATAATAGTCCTCCATCATTATAATCCATTAGTTTATTATATCAAAAAACATTCTAGGAATTTAGAGATAAGGATAATCTTTTTACGTAAAACATGCGTGAGTCCATATATTTTAACGAAAACGCTGTACACTGCAAACAAGTGGATTTATTATCAACTGTTAAGCAAAAAGTTAACTTCATCGTTTCTTGCTGTATGTGCTAATCTATTCTTGATCTTCATAGGACAGCTTCCTAGAGCACATATAGTGGTCGGGAAACCAGCGTTATCTTACCAAGAAGTTTTTTGACCCACATTAAAGCTTCCCAGAACCCTTGGCATAGCTCGAGAGGTTCAAAAACAAAAACTAGAAATGTCGATGATGACATTTCTAGTTTTTGGTTTAATCGTCTTTGTCCCCTATGATGCGATCAAGTACTAATTGATACCCTTCACTTCCAAAATTAATGCACCGTCTTACTCGTGATATCGTAGCAGTTGATGCATTTGTCTCCTGTTCAATTGCATTATACGTACTTCCATCCATTAGCATTTTTGCTACTTGTAATCGTTGGGAAATAGAATGGATTTCTGACATCGTTGCAATATCATCAAAAAAACGATAGCATTCTTCCCGGTCTTTTAATGAAAGGATTGCATCAAATAATTGATCCAATTGTTTCCCACGTAGTTTATCTATTTGCACACCAAAGCCCTCCTGCTTCCATTACTCATTTGATATCATTACGGCTCTCTTTATACCAGGTTCGGTCGGAATCACATTAATCCACGTTTTTCCTGGAGCAAATGCAACTTCTTTCCCGTCTTTCATTGGAACAATTCTTCCATTTCTATTTTCCCAGCGAAGTTCTTGAACTACACCTTTTTGCAAGAGATAAGCATCTCCACCTGATTGTAAATCGATAGCCCGACGACCAGCATCATCAATTACTTCATGATGAGTCTCTATTATAAATACATTACTAGCCTGAATAGCTTCCTCTGATTCTAACTCTATTGTCTTTTCCTGATCACTGTATCTTGTATATGCTTGCGAACGTTTATTATAATCAAATTCAACAATCTCCGTAGGCGTATCGGAATATACAATTTTCACATGGTTACCAGGTTCACCAGCTACCTGCTCACCTTCTGATAAGAAAGGCAAGGGCTCATACGTTGCTTTCGTATCATAGCCTTTCGCTTCTGCTTTTTCATAGACAGATCCAAGCTGTAAATACGAATTATGCGGTGCCTTTCTAAAAGGTTCACGTTTAAATAATACACCATCATTATCATAAAACGAACCATTCAAATGGTCAATTCCCCGCTGTTCTATCCTATCATTTACAAATCCAGCAGCCCCATGATAAACATAGATTGCATTATAATCATTTGCTAGTTCGAAATAGTATTCTCTCGCACTTCGTACAGGTCCTACAACATCTGGCATTTCACTTTGGAAGAGTGCTAAAAACCGAGTAATTTTACCTTCTGCTAGCATTTCAAATACGATATCTGCTTTCGATAATCCTGTCTGTGGTCTAGCTTTTGTGTGATTATTAACCATTACACCTACCATTCTATTATTAACGACTTCATCTGTACCTATTCCTGTTAGTGGATACATATTTTCATATTCTTCCGGGACTTGGAACGAATCGGACTTCTGTTCCAAGCCAGAATCCTTCGATTCATTATCACGAGCTTCCTTTTCATCATTACACGCTGCAAGAAATATAAAAGCTAGAAAAACGATACATAATAATTTTTTCATATTCCACAACACCTTTGAAAAGTTAGTATAGTATTATATTATACGCTAACACATCGTTGCCGGGAATAGAACTTCTTTTTTCTTCACATCGATAATTCCTTGTTGTGTAATTCGTATATAAGGTAGATGTGTTGACGCAAGAAAGAAGATGGAATATACCGGATCTTGAAATGGATAGCCAAAATCCTGTAAATAATCCTTTAATTCTTTCTCCTTTTCAATAAGCTCTTTCATATCTCCATCAAACATCATACCACTTAGAGAAAGCGGAATTTCTAAAAGGATCTTCCCTTGATGGACGAGGACAATACCTCCACCCATTTCTTTTATCCGTTTCCCCGCAAGTATAATATCTTGTTTATCCTTACCAATGAACACAAAGTCTCCAGTTGTTGAATACGAGCTGGCAAGTGCACCTAATTTACTAGTAAATCCGCGTAATGTTGTATTAACTCGCCACTTTCCTTTTCTGTCCAGCATTAATAAAAAGGCCTCATTTGTTTGCTCAGGAAGTCTATCGACCGTTATATCGATTTCAATTGGATAAGGCTTCATAATGACATCATTCACCATTTCTAAACCAATTGGAACGGAAAATTGCAGTTCATTTTTTCCTAGTTCCCAATCTAAATTCAACGGTTTAAGTCCGTATGCTTGCCAATCAATTTTTTGGTGAACGGTTTCTTCCGCTCCATTTTTTACAATCCATTTTCCTTTAGCAAGGACACTTTCTGGATGCGGATTATCCTTTGCATATAAGATATTAATATGAGCAAGCCGACCAGGCGCAATACTTCCCAATTGTTCTTCCATGCGAAGATGCTTAGCAGCGTTAAAGCTCCCCATCAGATATGCCTCCTCCAATGGAATACCTTTTTTGATAGCAATATCAATACAGACATTCATTAAGCCATCTTCATAAAATCCAGGTGTAGCTCCATCCGTTGTCATCGTTAAATGATCAAATGACTTTAGGTCAAGCGCAATCAGCTCTGCTAGTATCCTTGGCAAGTCTGGTCGAATGGAGGAGTAGCGTAAACCAACTTGATACCCTAGCTGTAAACGCCGGATTACTTCTTCTCCTGTCATCGATTCATGGTCTGCATTAATTCCTAATAATTTCATTTTCGTTAATGTCCGTTCAGACGCACCCGGAAAATGCCCTTCAACCGGCTTTCCATGTCGCTTCGTCTCTTGTATCCAGTAAAGTAGCCGATCATCCCCAGCTAATAGTTCTGGCCATGCGGTTAATTCGCCACCCTGTAAAACGGCTGGATGCTTAATCCATTCTAAGACGTCTTCCGTACGAAAGATATCATCTTGCTGCTGCATTTCAGTTTGAGCGTCAAACCTTGCCCACCAATACATTGACACAGGTAGCTTACGAAATTCATCCAATATAGAAAACGCTTTCTTTTTTTGCAACAAAAAAAGCCATAACAGGTTATCATTTACTAATGTCGTTGTACCAGTCCTTCCAGCATGTTTTGCCAATTGTTCTGGATTATACAGTTGGAATGGATGTGCGTGTGGCTCGATATAACCTGGCACTGCATACTTTCCCTGACAGTCATAAACTTCCGTACGGTTCATATTTTTAGGAGTTTTGTCTCCAACATATACGATCCGATCCTCATCGATCCAAATGTTCGCTTGTAACCATTGTTTTGTATACGCATTTAAATACGTGCAATTTGTTAAAACTAATGTCGGTGACGACGCTTCATCAATCACTCGAACATGTTGCCTAATTTCTCTATTTCTCCAGTGATATCCGTTATTTTGCATGGTTAAACAACTCTCTCCATCTTAATATTTCTTTTTCATTTCCTAACCGTATACCTTCTGTAAAGATATAAATACTGTTAACAGCTAACTTTATCCGTAACAACCAAATCCCTTCGTAGTTGCTTAGCTAAACCCTGTTCGGCAGGGAAGCATAAGTGAACTCATGACTTACAAACCTCTAGCTTACTTGAATAAAGTGGGAGGCTTACTGCGGATAAAAAAGATCTAAGCCGATATTTTCCTTTATTTTACCATATTTTTTGCTTTCTCACTGTAATGTTTTTGTAAACTAAAGTGAAATTTTTGTGAAGACAGGAATGGCACTTTTCAAGTGTTACTAACTCTAGGTAACGATCACAGTAAACAGTAATAGATAAATTTTCAGTAGGGATTCTTCATTAATAGTTATATGCGGGATAATTCGAGTTTAACTGATTCTTTCAGGATATTAAAAAGACTAAACCAACACTAGATTTAGCCATTGTATCAAATTTATCTCTATCCATTCTGCTATATTTGAGTACCGCTATCCATATTCTGCTTTATTGTCACAATTACTCCATCCATATTATTACCTGAGATAGTATATTCACTATCGGCTGGTACCAATATTTTTGGATGGTCTTCTGAAACAGGAAAGAAGCAAATTAGGAATTTCTCCCCTTGGTATGTTGTTGCTATTTGCTTTTCTTTCTTTAAATAAGTTAAATACTCTTCCAATACGAGATTCTTTTCATACATAATTGCACTATGAGGTAGACCAACATAACGTAAATGCCATGGCTCATATTCAATACCTGTAATATGCACTTTAGCTTTAGGATAGCGAAGTACAAACCCAAATTTCCAAGCGTTTTTTTGTATCCAAGCTCCCTCCGCTGCATATTTAATACTTTCCTTCGTAGATCCAACATCTAGAGCCAATCCTAAATTATGCTCACTATAACCTGGTGGTAAAGCATAATCTTTTCCCTTTTCCTCGTATAACACTTTTTGTTCCTCTTGGTCTCTAAAAGCACTACTTAATAAAAAGTTATGCACATTATCCTTTTGGGCAGCTTCAACCATGTCCGAGAATTTTCTAGCTACTTTTTCGGATAAACGTAGATCTTGATGGAGCAATCCATAATTTGCGATTAATTCTCGATGGTTAATTAATTGGATCATATCTTTTTTAATATATCGTTCCTTTACAGGAAATTCATCATTAACTAATAATAATTCACCCTGATACATTTCTTCCTTATTTATTTCTTTTTCTTGTAAATCAAATTGTTCCAAATTGATATTTTCCTTTGGAACCATATTTGGTTTATCTTCATTTAATACGGATACAGGGGTAATATATACCATGCCTATTACAATAGATAAAAACAACAATATGAAAAACCACTTCTTCATGTAGAACTTTCCCTCCTTGATTTCTTCTCTCTATACACATCTTAGGAAAATATCTTTAATAAAAAAGTGGGTAAAATCTTAAATATTTCTTAACTAATTCTGTTTCTTACTCATCATCACTGCTAGTAAGACGAACTTCAAATACGGTTTGCTTCAAATTACTCTTTGCAGTGATTGTGCCGTTATGTTGCTCTATTATATTCTTTGCTATAAATAAGCCCAGTCCGCTTTTATTTTTTTGCATCGTTCGTGATTTATCTCCTGTATAAAACATATCAAATATATGTGGTAAATCTTCATCTGCTATGATACTTCCATAATTAATAACTTGGATAATAGCTTCCTGATTTTCTTGAAAAGCACGAATATCAATAAATTCCCCATCGGACCCATACCGATTGGCATTTGTTAGTAAATTTTCAAATACACGAGCTAGTAAATCACCATCCCCTAAAGTCATCAAATTAGATTGGATATCCTGTCGTAAATGTAGAGAACTTTTTTCAAAAATTGGATACATTTCTTCTGCTAATTGATAAAGTAAAGCAGATATATTAATTTTTGTTTTTTCAATAGAATACATATGGTCATTCATTTTTGTTATCTCAAATAATTCATCTAACAGTCTCTCTAAGCGTTGCGATTTATTAAATGCAATTTTTAAGAAATGCATCTTTTCTTCTTCACCAAGTGTTTTATCCTTTAAGATAATTTCTATATATCCTAAAACAGAGGTGAGCGGTGTTCGTAGATCATGTGCTAAATTCACAATTAAATGATCCTTACTACTTTCTAAGAACTCCCCCTTTTCAATTGCTTCTTTCAGTCTAGCACTAGTCCGATTAATATCGTTTGCTATATCATTAAATTCATCTTTAGACGATAGCTTGACCTGGTAATCAAAATCACCTTGAGCTAATTGCCGAATACCTTTTGAGATTTTATTGAAATACGTTGTATATGGCTTCATTAACATATAGAAAAACAAAAAGGAAAACACAATGAATATGAAAAGAAAGACATATACATCACCAATCGTTCGAATAAATTCACGAATAGCATGCCCAGTGCTACCATAATCAACTGTAGAATAATACTGCTTCGCAAGCATGATAATGAGATATGTTAAAAGACCTGATAATAAACTACTTAAAGCAAACATACCAATTATTTTTGCGCGAAAACTTCTCAACCATTTAACCATCAAATGTGTAGCCAACCCCCCATACCGTTTTTATAAACTTATTCTTTCTTTTATCTTCTTTTAACTTTTTTCGTAATGTTCTTATATGAACCATCACTGTATTCGCACCATCATAATAGGTATCTCCCCAAACGATTTGCATAATCTTGTCAACACTATAAACCTTTCTCGGATGCTTTGCTAATAAATATAGAATCTCAAATTCTTTACGGGTTAATTCAACTTTTTCATTTAATAGATAAACTACATGCTCTTCCTTAGAAATAGTTAGTTCACCAAACTCCATATTGGCTGTTGACATTAATTTGGTTTCATTTAATTTTTTGTATCTTCTTAACTGTGCTTGAACGCGTGCCATAAGCTCCATTGGGGAGAATGGTTTAATCATATAGTCGTCACCACCAATAACAAGCCCCTGCACTTTATCGAATTCAGAGGTCTTGGCACTCAAAAAAATAATAGGCATATTATGTTTCTCTCTTATCAGCCTTGTTACTTCATACCCATCCATTTCTGGCATCATAATATCTAGAATCACTAAATCGATAGATTGCTGATCAATCACTTTCATAGCTTCTTTTCCGTTATAAACTTTATGGACTTTATATCCTTCCTTCTCTAAATGAATAGCTAATAAATCAGCTATCTCTTTTTCGTCGTCTGCAACGACAATTGAGGCATCGTTCATGTCAGATTCACCACTTTTCTTCTAGCATTACCCTTAAACCAATTTATCTTTCTTTATATTTTACACGTGCTATCATAAAACACAATTACTATTAATTTGCTTCAGATTGCTCATTGTTCCACCTTTTTATAATCACTAAATATTTCATGGTAAGTCATATATAAAAGCATCCTTGCATGCCCTTCCAAGATAAAAGGGGATTCAAGAGCAAAAGTGCAAGCGCCCGATTAGAAGCGTAGCGACTGGATCGAGTCAACGGAGATAAAGGAATCTCGATGTGGTTCGGAGCCATAATGGCTTTGATTAGGGCGATTCGTGAAGTCGCCTTGTTTCTGGGCGCTGGACGGTGGGTCCACACGTCCAGATTTATCAAGATGGGCAAATTTTATAATTTCCTTAATTTCCCTGACTATAAAAAAACAGCTACCATCCTATAAGGAGAGTAGCTGGTTTTCCTAATATTATCATCTGTCATATAAAATGAAACTTCAATCCGTTTGGGGGTTGTTTATCCCCCAATTTAGTACCACGGATATGACCTAAAGGCCTTTAAACCTATCGGACATTTACTGGCAGACAATCCCACACTTTACCCATATTGGTTTCCTCTATTGTTTGATCTAACAATTGAGTAGCTGTTTAACAAACAATATTTCTATCCACTAGCTGAATACTCTCCAAAAATATAGGGAAGTACCGTTTTTATGCTTGCTTCATTTCAATTTTTGCAATATCGGTTCGATAAAAGAATCCACCATCCTTCTTTACGCTAGCAAATGCGGTATATGCATTTCTCGCTGCTTCTTCTATCGAGGCTGCAGTTGATCCAGCCAACAGCACACGCCCTCCATCCGAGACAAACACGCCGTCTGCTTGTTTTGTCCCTGCATGAGCGATAAAAGCACGTTCTGTATGCAGCGTAGGTAATTCAACCCCTTTTTGGTAAGCACCTGGATATCCTTCAGAGGCTAAAACAACTCCAACGCAAGCTTTGTTATGCCATTGAAGCTCTGGGTTTCTACCTGCTAGGACATCGAGAACTACTTGAACAAGATCATTTTTTAATAATGGTAGTACAACCTGTGTTTCCGGATCACCAAACCGGGTATTAAACTCAATTACTTTAGGTCCATCTTCTGTATTCATTAAACCCGCATAAAGAATTCCCGTAAAGGCTCTACCTTCTTCTATTAAACCGTCCACTGTTTTCTGTAAAATATGCGTATATGAAAAATCAATATCTGCTTGAGTGAGGTCTGGTACTGGTGAAAAAGCCCCCATCCCCCCTGTATTTGGGCCGTGATCCTGATCATATGCCCGCTTATGATCTCTTGCAGGTACCATTGGATATACCTGATTTTCATGGACAAACGCCATTAGGGAAAATTCTTCCCCTTGAAGAAACTCCTCTATCACAATGGTAGATCCCGCCTCATCAAAGGTTTTTTCTACAAGCATCTCTTCTACAGCAGTAAACGCTTGCTCCTTTGTTTCGGCAACAATAACGCCTTTCCCTGCAGCCAAGCCGTCTGCCTTTATAACAATTGGCGCTCCCTTTTCTGCGATATAGGCTTTTGCTTGTTCAACAGATGTAAAGGACTGATAGGCAGCAGTTGGTATGTCGTATGCTTGCATAAATTGTTTTGCAAATTGCTTACTTCCCTCTAATAATGCCGCTTCTTTCGTCGGTGCAAAAATAGCTAAACCAGCTTCATTAAATTTGTTAGCAATTCCCGCATTCAATGGATTTTCTGGTCCAATGATTGTTAAATCAATCGCTTCCTCTTTTGCAAATGCTAGAAGTCCATCTATATCTAACTCATCAATTGGTATACACGTTGCTTGCTCAGCAATCCCACCGTTTCCAGGGGCTGCATAAATCGCGGAAACACGTTCACTTTCAGCCACTTTCATAATGATGCTATGTTCACGTCCACCTCGACCAACTACTAAAATCTTCATGAAATATCCCCTTCCATTTAATGTTTAAAATGGCGCATCCCTGTATATACCATTGCAATACCGTACTCATTACACACATCAATGGAGTCCTGATCACGCTTAGAACCACCAGGTTGAATAATTGCAGTTATTCCAGCTTTTGCTGCAGCCTCCACCGTATCCGGCATTGGAAAGAATGCATCTGAAGCCATCACTGCACCTTGCGCATGTTCAGCAGCCTGTTCGATAGCAATGCTGGCTGCACCAATTCGATTCATTTGACCAGCTCCAACTCCCACTGTTCGTTTTTCCTTCGCTAAAACAATCGCATTCGATTTCACATGCTTAACAGCCTTCCAAGCAAATAATAAGTCTGCCAGCTCCTTCTCTGTCGGTTCACGAGTAGTAGCAATCGTTAGTTCATCCGGATTAATACGACCGTTATCCTTCGTTTGGATAAGCATGCCACCGTTTACAGATGTAAATGTATGACCTACTTCCTCCGCTGGCTCCACATGGAGTTTTAGCAATCGGATATTTTTTTTCACGGTTAATAAAGCAAGTGCTTCCTCTGTATATCCTGGAGCAATTACAATTTCTAAGAAAATTTTGCTTAGCTTTTCTGCTGTAAGTTGATCGATGACTTGGTTACATGCCACGATTCCTCCAAAAATGGAGATTGGATCTGCGTCGTATGCACGTTGAAAGGCAGTATCAATCGTATGAGCTACTCCTATTCCACAGGGGTTCATATGTTTTACAGCTACTGCCGCTGGTTCCGTATATTCTGCAAGTATTTCTAATGCGGCATTCGCATCTTGAATATTATTATAAGATAATTCCTTGCCATGAAGCTGTTCTGCGGTTGCTAAACTTCCCTTAACAGGAATCGATCGTTTATAAAATGCAGCGGATTGATGTGGATTTTCCCCATAACGAAGCGTCTGAGCCTTTTCATACGTAATCGTATAGGTTTCTGGAAAATCCTCACCTGTTTCTTCTGTAAAATAACGCGCAATAAGTGCATCATAATTTGCTGTATGTCGGAAAACCTTTGCAGCCAATTGTTGCCTTTGGTCAACCGTCAACGTATCCTGTTTAATGGCCTGTAATACTTGATTATAATCACTTGGATCAACAACTACCGCCACATCCTTATAATTTTTAGCAGCGGATCTTAGCATGGTAGGACCACCGATATCGATATTTTCAATGATCTCTTCCTTGGTTACGCCTTGTTTTTCTAATGTTTGTTTAAATGGATACAGATTAACAATGACGTAATCTATTGGAGAAATCTCGTTTTCTTCCAGCTGGTTTTGATGCTCTTCATTATCTCGTTTTGCCAGTAATCCTCCATGGATAAACGGATGCAATGTTTTAACACGTCCATTTAATATTTCAGGGAAGCCAGTAATCTGCTCTACAGCAATTGTTGGCACGCCTGCCTCTTGTAAAGCTTGAAGTGTCCCACCTGTAGAAACGGTTTCTACTCCAGCTTCATGAAGTCCTTTAGCAAATTCAATAATGCCTTCTTTATTCGATACACTGATTAATGCACGTTTTTTCATAATTACCCCTCATTCTGTAAAAGTTGATTAATGACCTGTGGATATAATTGATGTTCCACCTGATGAATACGTTCTTCTAACTCCTCTAATGTAGCTGCAGCATCGATATATACTTCCTGCTGTTGAATCATTGGTCCTGTATCAATGCCTTCATCAACAAAATGAACCGTTACCCCTGTTTTTGTTACGCCAGCTTCAAACGCTTGCTTGATAGCATCCTTACCTGGAAATGCCGGCAATAACGATGGATGTATATTAACGATTTTGCCACGATAAGCAGTGAGCAGCTCAGAACCAACAATTCGCATATAGCCAGCTAGAAATACCCAACTAACAGAAGCCGCCTTTAGCCTATCCGTAATTTCTTGCTCATATGCCTGCTTCGAAGAATAGGATTTTGGGTCAAAAATGAATGTCGCAACTCCATTCGCCTTTGCCTTCTGTATGACTGGAGCATCATGCTTATCGCAAACGAGAAGTACAATGTCACAGGCTAAGCTTTTTGTCTCCATTAATGCTTGAAAATTACTACCTGTACCTGATGCAAATACAGCTACTTTAATACGGCTCATGAACAAAAATGCACTCCTTCTTCCGGAATAACTTTTCCAATCACTGTTGGTAGTTCTCCTTGTATTTCCAATAAACGGAGCACATCACGGACATTCTCTGCTGCAACAACAATAGCCATACCTATTCCCATATTAAATATCCCGTACATGTCTTCTTCGTTGATCTTCCCTTGCGCTTGTAAAAATGGGAAGATTTCTGGCGGCTCCCAAGTGTTACGGTCTATCTCTGCACCTAAACCAGTCGGTAGCATACGTGGGAGGTTTTCATAGAAACCACCGCCCGTTATATGAGAAATCCCCTTTATCTTTCCAGAATCTAGCACGTTTTTCATTGATGTAGCATAAATCCTCGTTGGTGTCAGTAATGATTCTCCTAGGGAGCAACTCAACCCGTAGGTGTTATGAAAATCAAGATCGGCTACAAGCTTACGGACTAATGAGTAGCCATTCGAATGAATGCCGCTAGAGGGAAGACCTATGATGACATCATCTGCTTGAATTGCTTCTCCAGTTACGAGCTTAGACTTTTCAGCAATACCAACAGCAAATCCCGCCAAGTCATACTCACCATCTTGATACATCCCAGGCATTTCAGCAGTCTCACCGCCAATTAAGGAAGCATTCGCCTGAACACAGCCTTCGGCAATCCCCGATACTATTTGTTCCATCTGAACTGGTTCGTTTTTGCCACAAGCAATATAGTCAAGAAAAAATAACGGCTTTGCACCCTGAGCAATAATATCATTTACACACATAGCGACAAGATCTATTCCTACAGAATCATGCTTATTTAATTCAAATGCTAGCTTTAGCTTTGTTCCAACACCATCTGTACCTGATACTAAAACTGGCTCCTCGTAAGCAAAAGAAGTAAGGTCAAACAAACCCCCAAACGAACCAATACCACCAAGTACCTCGGGGCGAGTCGTACGTTGAATATGTTTTTTCATTCTTTCTACGGCTTCATAGCCCTTTTCTACATCTACCCCTGCATCTTTATATACTTCTGACATGAACGCCACTTCCTCTATGGTTTAAGTTAACAACTGGTATAGGCAATTTCTTTTTCCCCTTCTTCTTTAACTGGATATTTTCCTGTCATACATGCGGTACAAATTCCTTGATGGATCGTTTTATCCTTAAGAACTGCTTTTTCTAATCCCGCTTCTGATAAATAAGCAACACTATCTGCGCCGATTATATTGCTAATTTCAGGAACAGAATGATTGGCTGCAATTAGCTCAGCTCTCGTCGACATATCAATACCGTAATAGCAAGGGTTTTGAATCGACGGGGAAGCGATTCGTACATGAACCTCTTTAGCACCAGCTTGTTTCAACATTTGCACAATTCGTTTACTAGTGGTCCCCCTAACTATCGAATCATCAATCATAATTACCCGCTTTCCTTCAATAATGCTGCGAACCGGCGAAAGCTTCATTTTTACCCCTTGCTCTCTCAGTTCCTGTGATGGTTGAATAAATGTTCTACCAACATAGCGATTCTTAATAATCCCCATTTCATAGGGCAGCCCGCTCTCCTCTGCATAACCAATTGCGGCAGAAATACTAGAGTCCGGCACACCTACGACAATATCTGCTTCTACCGGCGACTCTTTAGCCAGTTCCATTCCCATGTTTTTACGAGAAGCATGGACATTGACATGATTAACATCACTATCTGGTCTGGAAAGATAAACATACTCCATTGCACACATCTTACGTTGCTGGCGCATAGCAAATCTTATAGATGATAACCCATCATTGCTAATTGTTATTAATTCGCCAGGTAACACTTCCCGCTCAAATGTAGCCCCTATTTGCCCAAATGCACAGGTTTCAGAAGCAACAACATAGGCATCACCTAATCTTCCGATAGATAACGGGCGAATACCTGTCGGATCTAAAGCTACAAACATTTTGTCTTCCTTTAAAATAATATAGGCATATGCACCAACTACTTGATTAAGTGCTTTCGAGATTGTTTCCTCGGTTATTTTATTGCCGCTTCGTTTAATTAAATGAGCAAGAACCTCGGAATCCGAAGAGGTTTGCAAAATACTTCCCTCTGCCTCCAGCTCTCCTCGTAACTTATAGGCATTCATGATATTCCCATTATGTGCTAACGCCATACTTTCTGTTTGTGAACGAAATAATAGGGGCTGCACATTTTCAAGGACTTTTCCACCTTGCGTGGAATAACGAACATGTCCTACTGCTACGCTTCCAGATAAAGCGGAAAAATCAGCATGTTTAAATACATCGTTTACGAGCCCCATCTCTTTATGAGCCTTAAGGTTCTTGCCATCACTTACTACTACGCCAGCACCTTCCTGACCACGATGCTGCATCGAATGCAAACCATAATAGGTAAGCTCTGCTGCTTTTTCATGACCCCAAATTCCGAATACACCACATTCCTCATTTATGCCTTTGATTTCAGCAAGCATGGAATAGCTCCCTTCCATAAATCTCGTAATTGATGAATTTCCTCTTCTATAACGTTCTTTTCATTCACAGAAATAGATAATGTTTGCTTATCTGTTACCATACCGATGGCTCGTGCATCCTCAACCAAGTCTAGAAATCTTGCTTTATTTTCTTCCTTGACCGTCACGATAAAGCGTGACTGTGTTTCACTAAATAATGCAACGGTGGCATCCCCTGTCAACTCAATATCAGCACCTAAAAAGGTATTATTAAATAGACTTTCAGCTAAACCGACAGCTAAACCACCTTCTGTCAAATCGTGTGCGGATACAATGACCCCTTCTTGAATTGCTGTTAATAATTGCTCCTGTCTTCTTGCCTCCACCTGTAAGTCAATGGCTGGAGCTTTTCCTTCATATGTTCCTTTAACAAGCTGTTGAAGTTCACTACCACCGAAGGCAATATCCGTTTCGCCAATCATATAAATCGTGTCCCCAGGTGACTGGAAATGACTTGGCGTAATATCCTCTAAAGATTCGTGTAAGCCGACCATACCGACAACCGGCGTTGGAAAAACAGCCTTTCCTTTGGACTGATTATATAGCGATACATTTCCACTAATTACTGGGGTATGCAAGATACGACAAGCCTCGCTCATACCTTCCACACTCTTCTCCATTTGCCAGAATACTTCCGGGTTTGTTGGGTTGCCAAAATTCAACCCATCTGTAAGACCTAAGGGTTTGGCACCAGAACAAACAATATTTCGAGCAGCTTCTGCTACTGCAATCTTCCCACCCACTTCTGGGTCTAAATAAATATAACGGGAATTACAGTCTGTCGTCATCGCCAATGCTTTTTTTGTTCCTTTGATCCGAATAACAGCAGCATCTGATCCTGGAGTGACAACCGTATTTGTTTGAACCATGGAATCATACTGGTCATATACCCATTCTTTTGATGCAATTGTTGGCTGCTGTAATAGTTTTCTCAGCACTTCTGCATGGTTTTCTATCGATGGTATCACATTTTCCATTTGTTGAAATGCTTGATAGTAGCTAGCTTCTTTTGCTGGTAAATGGTAGACCGGGGCTTCCTCTGCAAGCGCATCCACTGGAATGTCTGCCATCACTTCTCCGTGCTGCTTAATACGAAATATTTTTTCCTCTATTACCTTTCCAACAGCCACTGCCTGCAATCCGTATTTTTGGAATACTTCGATAATTTCCTGTTCACGTCCCTGTTTAACCACTAGTAGCATACGCTCCTGTGATTCAGATAGCATTAACTCATATGCTGACATATGCTGTTCTCGCTGCGGAACTAAATCCAAGTTCATTTCTAATCCTGTTCCAGCCTTACTTGCCATTTCACTCGCAGAAGAAGTTAAACCAGCTGCGCCCATGTCCTGCATTCCAATAAGTGCATCTGAATGAATGACTTCTAAGCAAGCTTCTATTAATAATTTTTCCATAAATGGATCCCCAACTTGTACCGCAGGACGATCCTTTGCTGCATCTTCTCCTAAATCGTCTGAAGCAAAAGTGGCACCGTGAATACCATCTCGACCTGTTGGAGCGCCGGCGTACAATACTGTATTACCAATCCCTTTTGCTATTCCCTTTTGGATATCATCATGATTAATTAATCCTACACACATTGCATTAACGAGCGGATTGTCCTCATAGCTTGTATCAAATTGAACTTCTCCACCAACCGTTGGAACACCGACACAATTCCCATACCCAGCGATGCCATTCACTACTTCGGAGAATAAATACTTTACGCGTTCCGAAGTCAGATTCCCAAAACGTAATGAATTTAATAAAGCAATTGGACGTGCTCCCATGGAAAAAACATCACGAATAATTCCACCGACACCTGTCGCAGCTCCTTGATATGGTTCAACTGCAGAAGGGTGGTTATGGCTTTCGATCTTAAACACGACTGCCTGATTATCACCAATATCGATGATTCCAGCCCCCTCACCTGGTCCTTGTAATACATGCGGTGATTTTGTCGGGAACTTTTTTAGTAATGGCTTCGATGTTTTATAGCTACAGTGCTCTGACCACATTACTGAAAATATGCCCGTTTCTGTAAAATTTGGGCGTCGACCTAAAATGGTTTTAACCAATTGGAACTCTTCATCACTTAATCCCATTTCTTTATACAGTTTGTCGCTTTCAATCACTTCTGGACTAATTTCATGCGTTTGCAACATAGGATTCCCTCCAATTCAGCACCATTGATTTGAATAAACGTAAGCCGTCATCACTACCCAATAATGCTTCTACAGCTCGTTCCGGATGTGGCATCATTCCTAATACATTACCTTCTTTGTTACTAATCCCAGCAATATCGGCGACGGAACCATTTGGATTATCTTGATAGGTAAATACAATTTGACCATTCGCCTTCATTGCTTGTAATGTAGCGTCATCACAAAAGTAATTTCCTTCTCCATGCGCAATCGGAAAGCGCACTACTTCCCCTGACGTATATTCTGTAGTGAATAGCGTCCGATTGTTAACAACCTGTAGCTCCTCCTGATGGCACATAAAGGAAAGTTTTTTGTTACGAAGTAATGCTCCTGGTAATAACCCAGCTTCTGTTAATATTTGAAATCCATTACAGACTCCTAATACAGGTTTTCCTTTTGCAGCATGCTCTTTGATTTGCTTCATTACATTGGAAGTAGAAGCTACAGCTCCTGAGCGTAAATAATCGCCATACGAAAAACCACCAGGAAGTAGAATAGCATCATAGTTTGTTAGATCACTATTTTCATACCAAACGAGATCTGCCTCTTCTTGAAGTACATCTTTAACGGCATGATACATATCATGATCACAGTTAGAACCCGGAAACATAATTACAGCGAAATTCACGACTGAACAGCCCCCTCCACTTCAAATCGGTAGTCTTCAATAACTGGATTAGCTAGCAACTTTTCGCACATTTCTGTAACGCGTGCCTCGATATCTGCTTCATCTTGAACCTGTAATTCAATTACTTTACCAACACGAGCTTCTTCTATTTCTTGATATCCTAGTGCATGTAATGATTCCTGTATAGCCTTTCCTTGAGGATCTAATACCCCTGACTTTAATGTAATATGGACCTTTACGTTTTTCATTGTTTATCCTCCAGTCGTCGTAAAATCTCTTCATAGACCTCAATTAAATCGCCTGTTCCTTGGCGAAAAACATCCTTATCAAGCTTTTCCTGCGTTGTAATATCCCATAGGCGACATGTATCTGGAGAAATCTCATCAGCTAGGACGATACAGCCACTCGCTAATCTTCCAAACTCAACTTTAAAATCCACTAATGTAATATGAATATCACGAAATATCTTTCTTAGTTCCTCATTAATTTTCAATACCTTCTCTTTTATTTCTTGCAGCTCTGTCCGTGTTACATCTGATAAAATAAAGGCATGCTCATCATTGATTAATGGATCATTTAATTCGTCGTTCTTATAAAACAATTCAACAAGAGGTCGAGCAAATGTCGTTTTTTCCTCTATCCCTAGTCGTTTCGTAATGCTGCCTGCAGCAACATTACGAACAACTACTTCTAATGGGATAATTTCTGTTTGATGAACCAACTGTTCTGTCTCCGTTAATCGTTCAATAAAATGCGTCTCCACACCCTTATCATGAAGTAAAGAAAATATTCGTGAGGAAATTTCATTATTTAGTCTTCCCTTACCAGAAAAACTCGATTTTTTTTCACCATTAAACGCTGTAGCATCATTCTTGTAGGCTAAAACTAACTTGCCAGTTCTATCTTTTGCTTGATAAACCTTCTTCGCCTTACCTTCATATAACAATGCTTCCTTCATATAAATTCCACCTCACGCTAAGCCGATTCGGTCAAAGATAACATCGACATTTTTTAAATGGTACGTATAGTCAAAGCAATCATCAATTTCTGCTTGTGATAATGCGTCCGTAATTTGTTCATCTGCCTCTACTAACTGTTTAAAGTGAGTCGCTGTTTCCCAAGCTTGCATCGCCTTCGGCTGTACTATATCATAAGCAGTTTCGCGCGCCATTCCTTTGTCAATTAGAGCTAGGAGAACCCGTTGAGAGAAAATAACGCCATAGGTTTTATCGATGTTTCGTTTCATATTTTCAGGGAACACCGTTAGATTCTTAACGATGTTTGCAAAACGATTAAGCATATAGTTTAACGCAATTGTTGCATCTGGTAGAATGACACGTTCTGCTGAAGAATGAGAAATATCTCGCTCATGCCATAATGATACATTTTCATAGGCTGTCATCATGTAGCCACGTACGACTCTTGCCATTCCTGTCATATTCTCTGACCCGATTGGATTACGTTTATGCGGCATAGCCGATGATCCCTTTTGCCCTTTCGCGAAGAATTCTTCTACTTCTCGTGTTTCTGTTTTTTGCAATCCACGAATTTCGGTTGCGAATTTCTCTACCGATGTCGCGATAAGCGCAAGTGCAGATAAATAAGCTGCATGACGGTCACGTTGCAATGTTTGAGTAGAAACGGGTGCTGGCGTAATTCCTAACTTCTCACAAACATATCGCTCCACAAATGGATCAATATTTGCATATGTTCCTACTGCTCCTGATAGCTTTCCAAATTCAATATTGTGAGCGGCTGCTTCGAAACGTTCTAAATTACGTTTCATTTCTTCGTACCAAAGCGCAAGCTTCAAACCAAATGTTGTTGGTTCTGCATGTACGCCATGGGTTCTTCCCATCATCACCGTATGCTTATGTTCCATAGCCTTATTTTTCAAGATCTCAATAAACCGATGCAAGTCCTTCCGAATAATTTCATTGGCCTGTTTTACGATATACGAAAGTGCTGTATCAACAACATCCGTTGATGTCAGTCCATAATGCACCCATTTTCTTTCCTCACCCAGCGTTTCCGATACAGCACGTGTAAAAGCGACAACATCGTGTCTTGTATCCTTTTCAATTTCATAAATTCGATGGATATCAAAGGATGCATTGTCCCGTAGCTTTTTCACATCTTCTTTAGGAATAACACCTAGCTCACTCCATGCCTCACATGCTAGGATTTCAACTTCAAGCCATGCTTTAAATTTATTTTCCTCTGTCCAAATCGATCCCATTTCTTCCCTTGTATAACGCTCAATCATTGTTTGGCCTCCTCAAATGTCTGAATATGTTTGTTTACTTTATCCATTGTAGCCCCAATAAATGTAATATGTCCCATTTTTCGTTTCGTTTTAGCTTCCGCTTTTCCATATAAATGAACAAAACCAGAGGTATTTTTTGCCATCGCTTGTAAAACAGATTCCAAGTCTTCACCTAATACATTGATCATGACCGCTGGCTCTAGTAAATTTACTTCCATTAAAGGAAGGCCACATATGGCACGAATATGCTGTGTAAATTGTGAAACATTACAAGCCTCAATCGTATAATGCCCAGAATTATGAGGACGAGGAGCCATTTCATTTAGATAGATACGATCTCCTTTCACAAACAGTTCCACCGCAAAGGTACCTACTATCTTCATATGTTCAGCAAGCTTCTCTACTGCCCGAAAAGCTTCTTTTTCCAGTAGTTCATTAATGCTCGCTGGAACCATTGTTTTGAATAATACATGGTCTTTATGTTCATTCTCAGCAACTGGGAAAAATGTAATTTCGCCAGATTGTGCACGTGTAAAGATAACCGATACTTCTTTATCAAAGGTAATCCATTCTTCTACGATGCAATGGGAATGATCCTGGGCAAATTGAACGGCTGTAGCTATGTCTGAACGAGCATCTATTTTAAGTTGGCCTTTTCCGTCATAACCACCACGACACGTCTTGATTACAGCGGGTAATGGAAAATCTCTTAGTATTTCTTCACATTCAGCTCCACTGTTTACAATAGCAAATTCGGGAACAGGTAAATCAGCTGCCTTTATTAGCTTTTTCTCTTTCTCCCGATTTTGAGTAATTTCGAGAGCAAACGCACCCTGTGGCAGCTTTCCTTCTTTCTCTATGTAAGCTGCAGCTTGTAAATCAACATTTTCAAATTCATATGTGACCACATCGCTAAGAGCTGTCAATTGTTGGATAGCATTCATATCCTCATATGGTGCAATAATTTGATGGTCTGCGACCTGTGCAGCCGGACAGTCTACGGTAGGATCTAATACATTCACACGATAACCCATATACTTTGCTGCAATTGCCATCATACGTCCTAGCTGACCTCCACCAATAATCCCAATTGTTTGTCCGGGTAACACAATGCTGTTATTTTTTCGCAAGGTCTTCCCTCATTTCTCCAACGTTATCCTTCATTTGGTCACGGTACGTTTCTAACTTCGCTGCAACGTATGCATCGAATGTACCTAAGATTTGTGCTGCAAGAATCCCGGCATTTTTTGCTCCTGCCTTCCCAATCGCTACAGTTGCAGTAGGCACTCCGCCTGGCATTTGTACGATCGAAAGAAGTGAATCCAATCCGTTCAACGCTTTACTTTGAACAGGAACACCAATTACAGGAAGTGTCGTCTGAGCTGCCACCATTCCAGGTAAATGGGCTGCTCCTCCTGCGCCGGCAATAATAACTTTTAGTCCACGTTCTCTGGCTGATTTTGCATATGCAAACATTTCATCAGGTGTACGATGTGCAGAAATAATATCTTTGCTATACGGAATTTGTAGTTCATCTAGAATAGCACAAGCATGCTTCATTGTTTCCCAATCCGATATACTGCCCATGATTACGCCAACCATTACTGTGAAATCCCCCTCGTTTATCAAATTATTTCCTAGTTTAAGTTTACCCTTTGCTAATTAATAAGAAAAACGGAGCAAAATTCGCTCAGTCCTTATCACTACATGCTCAGATTTACGCTTCCTCTAGTAGCTATTATGGAATAATAGCTACTGCTTGACCACCACTCCGGCTGCCCACTTCCCTTTCCGTGGGGTTTGTCCTTCAGCTAACTTTGCAACGTGTTCTTCTTTGCAAAGTTAGTTGAGGCCGTGCCCGCGGAAAGCGAAGCAATTAGTCGGAGCATTGCCAATATACATCAAACATTTCAAAATAACTACTTGGCTTAACGCAGTCATTACACTGATTTTATACTTTCTTAACTTAGAACAAAAGCGCAAGCGCCCAATTAGAAACAAAGCGACTGAAGCGAGTCAACGGTGATAAAGGAACAGGTGAGCTCGCGAGCCGATGACAGCTTATCCGTAGGACGATTCGTAAAGTCGCCTCGTTTCTGGAAGTTGGACCTGGACGCGACTCAACACACCAAGATTTACCCACAGGCTCAACTTTTATAACTTCCTTGACTACGAAAAAAGTCTATTCATCTTCATCTCAAGCCAATGAGAGAAGAAGAATAGACCTGTAATTTCAACCATTCAAACAGATCATTGCTTACACAACGATTCAACTTCCCTCATAGTCCAGTCATTTACGGTGCTGGGTAGAAACTTCTGAGCCTTATTCTCAGGTATATATGAGGAACCGATATTGATTTGTCGGTTTAAGAATAACAAGGAAAAACGGAAATGTCAACAAAATAACGAACGATTATTAAATAATTTAAATTAATGTTCGGTTTTTAGTATATTCCCTAAAACAATACGATTCATTTATACTCAAACATGGACATGTGAGCTTAGTTATTGAAGTTTTACTTCTGTCATCAACTATTCTATGCGACTTATTAATAGACGATCCAACCCAAAAGGAAAAATGCTATGTGTGCGCCACGATACATCATACGTTATTCTTAAGATCTACTCTTTCCTCATTGATTCTGTTGGTTTGGATGTTTCCGTAGCTTGCTTCGTAGTACCATTGCTACTCTCTGCTTTTTTCTTCGGATTCATAAGTCTACCTTTACGCACCTGTTTCACCCAGAATCCACCATAGATTTGCTTTGGTTCATATGCAATGATAAAAGCTTTCGGATCTATTTGTTTAATGGTTTCATACAATCTTAATTCATATTTTCTTGGTGTTAAGATTTGCATTGATAATCTGTCTCCATCCATACCATAAGCATACCAGCTTGTTACCCCATAGCCTTTATCTCTTAATTGCTTCGTAAATTGAATATCTGGATCGGAGGATATCACATTGACTGTAATATATCCAAGTGCTAGTTTTTCTTCAATTCTTGACCCGCAGACTACACCAATCCCAAAACCAATGGCATAGGCTAACAGATTTTGAATTTCGTTTAAATTATCTAAAACAAGACCCAAGCCAAATACATAAATAACCACTTCAAACATGCTTACAAATGCAGCAATATACCTTCTGCCTTTTAACGTTAGAATCATTCGTATTGTGGAAAGCGATACATACACAATATTGATAACTAATATAATTCCAACCATTACGAGTGCATTGCTAATCAAATAAAACCCTCCTAAACCTATATCCTAAGCATACCTTATTTTCTTATCATATGACATTCTATATCATTCATGTTTGTTTCACTCATTTATATTATTCCGCATAGGCTAATGTAAGAACATGGGCGCTGCGTCTGAATAGTAATTTGGGACGTAGCTAGACATTTCATTACACATACTTTTTAAACATGAAGCGAGGTGAAGTAATGGATCCTTTTCAACAAATGACGGATTGGAAAAAGAACATGGATCACTTTTTTGGCGAAAACTTTTGGAATGAATTTGAAGGTATTATAAAACCTACTATTCCACAAATTAACCTTTATCAAACGGATCATGAATTATTTTGTGTTGCTAACATCCCAGGGCTAGTTGACTTAGATAAGCTTGATGTTTATGTTGATTATTCCACATTGGAGCTTCGAGGAACAATTGATATTGATAATTCCTTTGGTATTAAAATAAAAGAGGAAATACTGCAGGGCGTTTTCGAAAGAAGAATCTCTCTTCCTTTTCCAGTTCGTTCAGATAAAATAAAAGCAACGTATAAAAACGGTCTCGTATTCATCCAACTACATCGGCTTATTTCCGAGACAAGTAGGAAAAACAGAGTAAATGTCCATGTGCTGGAAGATAATTAGATCACATAATGAAAGATTACCTCTACTAATTTAGCATGAAAATGCCACACTTTTATCATTAAAGTCACCGATAAAAGTGTGGCATTTCAACATGAATTACTGATTCGGACCAAATACTCGTTTATCAACGGAAGAAGGTATCCCCCTTAATCGCTTATATAATGTTTTCTTCCAATTTTCCGCAAGTAAATCACATTGAGCAAGATCATCCGCAGCTCGTAGATCTTCTTTATATACATGCATAATTTCATTACAAGCTGCAATAGACCATTGTGGATATGGTCGTTCTATCAATTCCATATCACTACCAGCCTGGATAAAGCCCTCTTGCAATACTCGAAAGTACCAGCCTGTTCGCCCACTATGTTGAATTCGCAAGGCAAAATCTTTAACTTGAAAGCGACGCGCCGGCTTCCAGCAAGGTTGACGTGGCTGTGATACTTGCAGAATAACATCTCCTACTTTATATGTATCGCCAATAAATACGGAAAATTCATCCATTTCCAATACCGAAAAATTCTCTCCCATCGCACCTGCTTCGATTGTATTTATTTGTAAATCCTCTTGCCAAAATTGGTAATGTTTAATTGGATAAGCAAAAACAGCTTTTTCAGGTCCTCCATGATTTTTCTTATCAGCGACTTCATCTCCTGCTAATCCCGTCTTTCCTAACCAAACCTTCTGATCGATGGGTTCCTTAAACATACCGCTCTGCCAAGATCGTTCCGCCCAATTACTAGCATCAGCGGTACCAAGCCCCCTTACTTTTCCAGTAAAAAGTTTATGAATATATGGTTCTTCCATTCTATCACCCACTTGTTAAATATGGTATAGTAACTTTATTCTACTTAAAATACGTCCACTTGGGAATAGAAATGATGAAAGAGGGATATAGATGTCAAACAAACAACAGGCGACTTTTGCAGGAGGATGCTTCTGGTGTATGGTAAAGCCATTCGATCAATGGAAAGGTGTTGACCAAGTAATTTCCGGTTATACAGGTGGTCATCTTCCTAATCCTACATACGAAGATGTAAAGGCAGGAGATTCCGGTCATTATGAAGCAGTACAAATAACGTTTGACCCATCTATTATTAGCTATCAAACCATTTTAGATGTATACTGGCAGCAAATTGACCCCACTGATGATGGAGGACAATTTCATGATCGTGGAGATTCCTATCGTACAGCTATCTTTTATCATAATGAAGAACAAAAGAAGGCTGCGGAGGCGTCGAAACAAAAGCTATCTAAAAGTGGGAAATTTAATAAACCGATTGTAACCAAATTACTTCCTGCATCTAGCTTTTACGCAGCGGAAGATTACCATCAAGATTATTACCGGAAAAATGAGACTGCATATAAGGAAGACCGTTTAAAATCAGGAAGAGATGAATTTATAGAGCATGTTTGGAGAAAGTAATTGTTTTATTCCCCAACAAATTCGTCCACGTTGTAAATGATTCATTATGCTTTATTCAAGTCAGGAGAGAGATCGTTGTCTAATTCACATTCGTTAACACCATTAAAAATGTTATTGTTTGCCTTTCATGCGACAAATACAATTATTTTGAGTTACTTACCTTTATATCTAAAATACAAGGGATTAAACGGTACTGAAATTGGTTATGTATTAGCTGTTGGACCACTAGCATCTATCTTTGCTCAGCCATTTTGGGGATATATGAGTGATAAACACAAAACCGTTAAACGAATTATCCAGATTTGCATTATTGGCCTGCTCGTTACCAGTATTCTATTCTTTCAAATGGATACGTTACTAGCCATTCTATTAATGGGTGCAATCTTTTATTTTTTCGTTACACCAATTGGTGCGCTCGGCGATAGCTTAGCCCAGCGCAGAGCAGATGAACTCGGAGTGTCCTTTGGTACGATCCGCTGGTGGGGCTCAGTTGGTTTTGCTACTTCTTCTCTTATTATTGGAGAAATTCTCACTAGAGTTGGAATTCAATACATGATTATTCCTTATTTATTTTTTGGAATGGTTGCATTAATCGTTACGTTTAAACTAACTGATGTAAAGGTTGAATCTGATCCAATCCAACTGAAGGATGTTAGCGAAATAGTCAAAAGTAAGCCTTTTGTTATCTTCCTTCTATTTATTATGTTTTTGAGCATTACACACCGTGCCAATGATAGCTTCATTGGTTTATATATAGAACAGCTAGGCGGTAGTGAAGGATTAGTTGGTGTAGCATGGTTTGTTGGAGTAGTGACAGAAGCCATTGTCTTCGCAACTGCTGGCTTCTGGTTCCGAAAGTATCATCCACTTGTATTTGTTATCATTGCAGGAATCTTATATAGCATTCGTTGGTTTATTTACGGTGCTGCTGACAGCCCGATCCAGATTATCAGCCTACAATTTTTGCATGGATTAACGTTCGGTACCTTTTACTTAGCATCCTTTAATTATATCTCTAGGCTCATACCAAAATTATTACAATCTACAGGTCACCTTGTCTTTTTTGCAACTTTCTTTGGGTTATCAGGAATTATCGGTTCACTACTTGGAGGTGCCATCATCGATTCTTCAGGCGGTGGAACATTATATTTCGAAATGGGCTGTCTAGCATTAATAGGTACTATTCTCATTACGCTTTATCATATCATGCCATTTGGAAAAGAAGCCTATGTTCATCAACAAGATCGTTAGCATTACACAATGCTACGTTTACATGAACCGCTGAAAATCAAAAAAGAAGCTTTGGAGAAATGATACGCTCCCCTTTAGACAGTATAAAAAATATAATCTGTTTTAAGAGGAGCTTTTCTATGCAAAAAAAAACATAGTTTTACGTTCATACAGAAAGTACTAACAGCTTATAAGAATCGGATCGCCCATTTTCCACAGGAATCATTCGCCATCTTTCATCGCAAAGACTGAGACTGGGACAAAACACAACTTCTTTACTCAACATACGAATAATCATGTTATCAATAGGAGTAATATCGCCGCACCGTGAAACTATACGCACTTTCCGCGGGCACACCTCAGCTAACTTGGTAAAGAAAAACACGTTACCAAGTGGATCTTCGGACACGTGCTGTTCCCGCCGGAATCTCGCTTATTTCAGGTGCTAAACGAATGATTTCGACCAAAAAACGAACGATAATTAATTACAACTAATTATCATTCGTTTTTTATCATTTCTTCATTCTTTTGTCTCAGGCTCAGCCTACCCGTGAGTAGTGAGTAATGCTTGTAAACACAAGAGTTTCTCTACAAGCTAAGGAGCTGTCCCAAACGAACAGCTCCTTAGCTACATCTGGAATACACCCGCGCTCCTCGTGGAAAAATCCGTCTGTACAAATACGTACAGAAACACCGAATTCACGCTATTACACTTCCCACAGCATTCACTTGTATTCCAATTTTTTATTTGAATAATCCTATCCTTATTATAAATTAGCTTAAGAAAATAAAATACAGAATAAAAATAATAAATAGGAAGTACATAACTGGATGTATTTCTTTGGCACGCCTTTTAAGAAGCATCGTAATCGGATAGAAAATAAAGCCAATAGCTATACCAGTTGCGATACTATACGTTAGCGGCATTGCAATCACAATGAGGAATGCCGGTACTGCAATTTCAAATTGATCCCATTCAATATCCTTTAACGCAGAAGACATGAGCACACCAACGATGATTAATGCTGGTGCTGTAACCTCTGATGTAACGACACTTAGTAAAGGCGAGAAAAACAATGCCAATAGGAAAAATAATGCCGTCACAACAGCTGTGAAACCAGAGCGACCCCCAGCTCCTACTCCTGCTGTTGACTCAACATAAGATGTAGTCGTTGAAGTACCAACTGTGGCTCCTACAACCGTCGCTGCTGAATCTGCAAATAACGCCTTACCAGCACGTGGCAATTTATTATCCTTCATTAATCCAGCTTGATTTGCTACAGCAACTAAAGTTCCAGCAGTATCAAAAAAGTCAACAAATAGAAACGTTAAAATCACAACTAGCATCTGTAGTGTAAAAATATCCCCGAAATGTGCAAAGGCTTGACCAAACGTTGGGGCAAGGCTTGGCACATGACCAACGATACCATCAATTCCCGTCGGAGGTGCAATCAGTCCAACAACCATCCCAGCAATAGCTGTAATAATCATTCCATAGAAGATCCCACCTCTTATACCAATAGCCATTAGGATTACAGATACGACAATCCCAAATACAGCCAGTAAGACGGTTGGAGAAGTTAAATCACCTAATGCTAGTAAGGTTGCCTCATTACCAACTATAATACCTGAGTTTTGAAAACCGATAAAAGCAATGAAAAAACCTATACCAGCTCCAACAGCTAATTTTAAGTTCGCCGGGATGGCATTAATAATTTTTTCGCGGAGTCCTGTTAACGTAAGTACAATAAAAATAAGTCCAGATGCCAGCACTCCCGCAAGTGCAGTTTCCCATGGAACCCCATAACCAAGAACAACTGTATACGCAAAGAATGCATTTAAGCCCATTCCAGGCGCTAATGCTATTGGATATTTAGCTATAATTCCCATAAACAACGATCCTACTGCCGCTGCAATTGCAGTAGCAGCAAACACAGCATCCTGATCCATACGTGTTACGCCATCAGGTAATTCTTCAATCCCAACAAGAGCTAACGTAGAGGGATTTACAAAGAGGATATACGCCATGGCCAAGAAAGTCGTTAATCCTGCCATAAATTCTGTACGATAATTCGTACGTAACTCCTCAAAACGAAAAAACTTCTTCACAATTCTTCCCCCTTCATATACTGACACATTATTCGGGGAAGACCACTCCTGCAATCACCATACACGTTTCATGAAAAGGTGAAGACAACAAAAGAGCGCTCTATCGTCATATGACCAAATGAGCGCTCTTTTACTATGCAAAATGAGATGAATGTTTTTCGTAAAATAACAAAAATAATCATAGAATAAGTTCTTCATTCATAAACATTTTGCGTAGTCAGACCATTTACGGCGGTCTGGTAGAAACTCTGGGCCATATCCCCGAAATTATACGCATTTATCATTAAAACCTAGGATAATCATACGATCAATTTCAATAAATGTCAACAAAATGCGAACGTTAATAAATTCCAGACATCTTTCGTTCGATTATTCAAATTCAAGCATGCAGATGATGTTAAAACACTATCATGTCAATTTTCTCATCTACTATTACTATTAGATTGATAGAACTTATTTTTTATTGCTTGGTTACCATTAAATAAGATCGATTTAATATATCTTCTGCATGCTTCACCCGCTCTGCTGTCGGTGGTTCGACACCTTCAAGCGGATAAGCAAGACCAAGGTTTTCCCATTTGTATACACCTAACTTATGGTAAGGCAATACTTCAATTTTTTCCACATTATTTAAAGTGGCAATAAAATCAGACAACCGCTGCAAATATTCATCATTATCACTACCACCAGGTACCAAAACATGACGAATCCAGACAGGAATATTCTTTTGATCTAAATATCTGGCCATATCAATAATGTGTTCATTTGACATGCCAGTCAATTCTTTATGCTCGACTGGATCAATATGCTTTAAATCTAATAAAATTAAGTCTGTTACCTCTAATAATTTATTTAAAGTCTCTATAAAGCGTGGAGAGCGACTAAAGCAGCCAGCGGAACTATCAATAGTAGTGTGTATTCCTAGCTTTTTTAGCTCCGTAAATAATTCAACTAAAAAGTCAGCTTGAATTAACGGCTCTCCACCACTTACAGTTACTCCGCCATTAGTAGCTTGGAAGAATGGGAGATAATCTTTAATGTCTTTTACTAATTCTTCTACTGACATTTCTTTTCCATCTCCCATTTTCCACGTGTCAGGGTTATGACAAAATTTACAACGTAATAAGCACCCTTGTGTAAATATTACATATCGTAGACCAGGTCCATCAACGGTACCACACGTTTCTATTGAATGAATTCGTCCGTTCATCTTACTCGCCCTCCTTGCTAGATTTTAAAGGGGCTGGGACAAAAAGTTCGCATGAAGGGGGGAACGAACAATTAGAAATGATGCTCGATGCAACGACACTGCTCCAGAAATATACGCCACTTTCCGTGGGCGGCAAATCACACGGAGTGGTTCACCAAACGGAGATGTCTACGTATATTCTGGATGATCGTCTTTTAAGGAACCATTTCAGCTATGTCCCAACCTCTTTACCACAGCCCCATCATCCATAATCCTACAATAATGGAAGCCTCACTTTATTTTACATACTTTCATGGAACGTACGATGAATTACATCCATTTGTTGTTCTCTTGTTAATTTAATGAAGTTAACTGCATATCCAGATACACGGATAGTTAACTGTGGATATTCTTCTGGATGTTCCATTGCAGCCAGTAATGTTTCTCGATCAAACACGTTAACATTTAAGTGGTGACCATGCTTTACAGCATAACCATCTAACATACCAACTAAGTTTGCTTTTCTAGTTTCTTCATCTTTACCTAATGCTTTTGGCACGATCGAGAATGTATTAGAAATTCCATCCATGGAATATTCATATGGCATTTTAGCGACTGAGCTTAAAGAAGCAAGAGACCCGTTTTTATCGCGACCGTGAAGTGGGTTAGCACCTGGCGCAAATGGTTCACCTGCTTTACGCCCATCTGGTGTATTTCCAGTTTTCTTACCATATACAACATTAGAAGTAATCGTAAGAATAGACTGCGTATGAACAGAATTTCGGTAGGTGTGATGTTTTTTGATTTTGTTCATAAATGTTTTCACTACATCTACCGCAATTTCGTCTACGCGATCATCATTGTTACCATATTTAGGGAAGTCTCCTTCGATTTCGTAATCAACGACAATACCATCTTGATCGCGAATCGCTCTCACTTGTGCATATTTAATCGCACTTAATGAATCAGCAACAACTGAAAGTCCGGCAATACCACATGCCATCGTACGTAATACCTCGCGATCATGTAGTGCCATCTCAATTCGTTCATAGCTATATCTATCGTGCATATAGTGAATGATATTTAACGCATTTACATATAGCCCTGATAACCAATCTAAGATGGTATCATATTTTTCTCTTACTTCCTCATAGTCAAGATAATCTGAAGTGATTGGTGCATAGTTTGGAGCTACTTGTATTTTTAATTTTTCATCCACTCCGCCGTTAATGGCATAAAGCAGTGCTTTTGCAAGATTTGCACGTGCACCAAAAAACTGCATTTGCTTACCGATACGCATAGCAGATACACAGCATGCTATACCATAATCATCACCATAATGTTCGCGCATTAAATCATCATTTTCATACTGAATGGAACTCGTTTTGATAGACATATTAGCACAGTATTTTTTGTAGTTATCAGGTAATTTAGTAGACCATAGTACAGTTAAATTTGGTTCTGGTGCTGGTCCTAAATTATCTAATGTGTGTAAGAATCGATAAGAGTTCTTTGTAACTAGCGGGCGACCGTCTTCCGCGATACCTGCTAATGACTCTGTGACCCAAGTTGGATCTCCACTGAACAATTCATTATATTCAGGTGTTCTTGCAAATTTCACCAGGCGTAGCTTCATAACAAAATGATCTACCAATTCTTGAGCTTCTTCTTCTGTTATAACACCATTTTTAATATCTCTCTCTATATAAATATCTAGGAATGTAGATACACGACCAAGACTCATAGCAGCACCATTCTGTTCTTTAATAGCAGCAAGATAACCAAAATATAACCATTGGAAAGCTTCTTGTGCAGTTATTGCCGGTTTTGCAATATCAAAACCGTATGCTTTACCAAGTTGTTTTAATTCCTGTAAGGCGCGAATTTGCTCTGAAGTTTCTTCACGATCACGGATAACATCATCTGTCATGGTTCCATTACCAATTAAATCAAGTTCTTTTTTCTTCTCCGCAATTAAGTGATCCACACCATATAATGCAACACGACGATAGTCACCGATGATACGTCCACGTCCATATGCATCAGGCAAACCAGTTACAATTCCAGCTTTTCTTGCTGTTCTAATTTCTGGTGTATATGCATCGAATACACCTTGATTATGCGTTTTTCGGTAATCGGTAAATGTTTTTACTACTTCATCATCAATTTTATATCCATACGATTCTGCAGCAGCTACTGCCATACGAATACCACCAAAGGGTTGTAAAGAACGTTTGAAGGGTTCATCTGTTTGGACACCAACTATTTTTTCTTGGTCTCTGTCCAGATACCCTGCGCCATGTGAAATAATGGTAGATACGATCTTCGTATCTAAATCATATACTCCCCCGTTTTCGCGTTCTTTTTTGGTTAATTCCATTACTTTGTCCCATAATGCTTTTGTAGCATCAGTAGGAGCTGCTAAAAATGCTTCATTTCCTTCATACAACGTAAAATTCTTCAAAATAAAATCTCTGACATCAATTTCCTTTTGCCATCTACCTTCACGGAAGCCATCCCAAGGAACTCTTTGTGTAACTTCTTCTGCTACTTTCATTTCCTATACCTCCTCATTGATTCTATTTGTGAAATATTTCACAAATATATCTTGATTTAAGTTTATACCTTTTCGTACATAAAAAAAAGTGAAAAACATCACATTTTTGACCTGTTATAATCAAAGTTCTAAAAATGTTCAAATTCTAGCATAAGCAAATATGCCAATAAAATACATGATAAGTACACCTATAAAATATTGATATAGTAATGATTCAATCTAATTACAAAAGGATTTATATTAATGTGCAGATTGACTGAAATACACTGTTTAAATATTTCTCACTTTAAAACTAATACAGATAGAGTGAAACTTCCATCCGGTTTTTACTGAAATATATACGTACAAAGGCTTGATTCACCACGTCCTGTAGCAACGCCTTTGTGACCTACTTCCGTGTAGGCCCGAATCAATCGGACATTTACTGACAGCTGGACCCACCACTTATCCATACTTGGTTTCTCCTCATTGCTTGAGGTGGGGACTTACTGCCAGTTACATGCGGGATCAATATAACTGATTCTTTTACTGGGAAGCGATTAAAGATGTCACATAATCATGTTTGTATTCCTCTTCCAAAAAGAATCCTTCTGTCTATATGTGATTTTTTCACATTTTTATCACAAATCCGTTATTTTGTAATCCTAAATAGATGTTATGATGAAATCAGAAAATGCGAAGGGGGGATAAAATATGATTCTAAACGAGTGGAAAGAGTTTAGCACAGACGCTGAATCTTACACACAAGAACGCTTTGAACAACAAGTCGGTGATGCATTTGAAGCTATGTGTTTTGAAGAAAATCAAGACACACCAAATTATATTTGGACGAAGCATTATGTTGTGGTAATCAAGCCAAACACGCGTATTTTTAAAGATATTTCTTTTGTCAAAGTACCCCGTAATCCGTCAGTAATGCAATAATTTTTTTTGAGATAACATGCTCAGTATTTCACAAATAAAATTAGGAGGTATTCTAATGGTTACAACATTAGAAGAAAAACAAGCAACAACTGTTACAGAGAGCATTGACAAATTAGTAAAAAATGCACAAGAAGCACTAACAGAAATGAAAAATCTAGATCAAAAACGAATTGATAACATCGTTAAGGAAATGGCGCTTGCAGGATTAGACCAACATATGCAACTTGCGAAATTAGCTGTTGAAGAAACTGGACGTGGTATATATGAAGATAAAATCATTAAAAATATTTTCGCAACCGAATATGTGTATCATAATATAAAATATGATAAAACAGTTGGTGTAATTAGCGAGAACGACCATGAAGGTATAGTAGAAATCGCTGAACCAATTGGTGTTATTGCTGGGATAACACCAGTAACTAACCCAACTTCAACAACATTATTTAAATCCATTATTTCTATTAAAACAGGAAATCCTATTATTTTTGCTTTCCACCCATCTGCACAAAAATGCAGCTCCACTGCAGCTAAGGTTGTGTATGATGCAGCAGTAAAAGCTGGTGCACCCCAAAATTGTATTCAATGGGTTGAAAATCCATCTATTGAGGGGACACAAACATTAATGAAGCATGATGGTATAGCAACTATTTTGGCAACAGGTGGGCCTGGAATGGTTAAATCAGCATACAGCTCTGGTAAACCTGCTTTAGGTGTAGGTCCTGGTAACGTTCCTTGCTATATCGAAAAGTCCGTTAATGTTAAACGTGCTGTAAATGATGTTATTCTTTCCAAAACATTTGACAATGGTATGATTTGTGCATCAGAACAAGCAATTATTGTTGATAAAGAAATCTACAATCAAGTAAAACAAGAAATGATTGATAACAAGGTTTACTTTTTAAGCCCTACCGAAAAAGCAAAAGTAGAAAAACTTGTTATTAACGACACATGCACCGTTAACCCTTCCATTGTTGGTATGGAGCCTGTAAAAATTGCTGAAATGGCAGGCGTTAAAGTACCTGAAGATACAAAAATTCTTGTAGCTGAATTAACAGGTGTTGGACCGGACCATCCACTTTCTCATGAAAAATTAAGTCCAGTACTCGCAGCTTATAAAGTAAACAATAACGAAGAAGGATTTAAACGTGCAGAAGAAATGCTTGAATTTGGTGGTTTAGGACATTCTGCAGTTATTCATTCTGAAAATAAAGAAACCATAGATGCGTTTGGGAGAAGAATGAAAGCAGGACGTATTATTGTCAATGCTCCTTCTTCTCAAGGTGCAATTGGTGACATCTACAATGCTTATTTGCCATCTTTAACACTTGGATGTGGTTCTTATGGCGGAAACTCTGTATCGACAAACGTAGGGGCAACGCATTTAATTAACATAAAAAAAATGGCGAGAAGGAATGTTAATATGCAATGGTTCAAAATTCCACCAAAAGTTTATTTTGAAAAGAATGCAGTACAGTATTTAGCAAAAATGCCTGGGATCTCTAAAGCATTTATCGTAACAGATCCCATGATGGTTAAATTAGGATATGTTGATAAAGTCCTATATCACTTACGTAAACGTTCAGATTATGTACACTGCGAAATTTTCTCTGATGTAGAACCAGATCCATCAAAAGACACGGTTATACGTGGTGCTACTGCAATGGATAACTTCCAACCAGATGTAATTATTGCGCTTGGTGGTGGATCAGCAATGGATGCGGCCAAAGGAATGTGGTTATTCCATGAATATCCAGAAACAGACTTTAATGGTTTAAAACAAAAGTTCTTAGATATCCGTAAACGTGCATACAAATATCCAGAACTAGGTCAACGTGCACAATTTGTTGCAATTCCTACCACTTCTGGTACTGGATCTGAAGTCACCTCTTTCTCTGTTATTACAGATAAAGAAAACAATGTAAAATATCCGTTAGCAGATTATGAATTAACACCAGACGTAGCCATTGTTGATCCACAATTTGTGATGACTGTTCCTAAAACAGTAACAGCTGACACTGGGATGGACGTTTTAACACACGCGATCGAAGCTTACGTTTCTAATATGGCAAATGACTACACAGATGGGCTCGCAATTAAAGCCATTCAGCTTGTCTTTGATTATTTACCACAAGCTTATCGAGATGGTAACAATGCATTAGCAAGAGAAAAAGTGCACAACGCTTCTACCATTGCTGGAATGGCATTTGCAAATTCATTCTTAGGTATTAACCATAGTCTTGCACACAAACTAGGGGCAGAATTCCATATTGCGCATGGTCGTGCCAATGCGATACTTTTGCCGCATGTTATTCGCTATAATGCGAAAAAACCAACGAAGTTTGTGTCATTTCCTAAATACGAATACTTTATTGCTGACAAACGTTATGCCGAAATTGCTAAAATATTAGGATTGCCTGCAAGCACAACAGAAGAAGGCGTTGAAAGCCTAGTTCAAGCTATTTATAAATTGGCAAAAGAATTGGACATTCCAATGAGTATCGCAGAAAATGGCGTAGATAAAAATGCTTTCGAAACAAAAGTAAACTATCTTGCAGACCGTGCTTTCGAAGATCAATGTACAATAACTAACCCTAAATTGCCACTTGTTAAGGAGTTAACTGAAGTATATCGCAATGCGTATAAAGGGTAGTTTCTCCTAAAATATAGAGTGAAACTTCAATCAGTGGGGGTTTTGTTTTCCCCACTGATTGTTAGTACCACAAGGGTATGACCCAAGGCCCTTAAACCAATCAGACATTTAACTAGAGAATACGCATTCAGCTAATTATTCGATTATGAAAACCAATAGTATTTAACAAGCTTGATTAACAATATGGTCCTCATAACACAAAGAGCACTATTCTCACATCAAGAATTACGCTCTTTTATTTGAATACGTGTTTAATTTTTAGGCATCGTAAAGGTCACTGAGATACCATTACTTTCTTCTAGTTTCCTAACTATTTGATCAAGAACTTCTACAGCTCTTTCGTTTGATTCATATTTCCCCAAAACTTTACTCCATTCATCCAAACTCGCACTGCCAATGATCCCTTCTATCTTTTTTCCATTGACAGTAACTTCTTTTACATTCATCAAGCTTTGTTTATTTTGTGTAATTATCCATAACATAAAATCAATCCTTGCTATTTATATTTTTGCATGCATCATACAATACGTATTAACTTGGATCCATGTTTCATGTTTCGATAAAATAACCAAAAAAGGGACAAAAGCGTAAGCGCTCGATTAGAAACGTAGTGACTAGGGCGAGTCAACGGAAATAAAGGAATCTCGGTAGCTTGCGAGCCGATGATGACTTAGATTAGGGCGATTCCCTGGAGCTGGACGCGACTCAACACGCCCATATTTATCTACACGGGCAAATTTTATAATTTCCAAGACTATAAAAAACGCCTTCCGTGTTCTGAAAAGCGCCCGATCGCTGCATAGTGGTACTAAAAAAACAGCATTTCTTCTATTCTTTATTATGTAATTCCTTGTAATAACTAAGTAGAACTGTAGTAAGGCCAATTCCAAAAAGGATACCACCTATTACTAAAAACTTATTTGTATTTGCTTTTACTTGAAAATTATATATAGAGGAGTCAGCATAATCAGACTTTACCAGCCAACCATCCCCGAAAGCCATTCCCATACTATTACTAAAAAAAATTAATAATAACCCAATAATTCCTAAAAATGAACCTAAAAAGATAAACTTCTTTAACCTATTATTTTTCATATTACCACCTCATTGATACTACTTATTAAGTGTTATGGGCAGTTTAAATAATACAGACACAATTCTGTTTGCACCAGTACGTATTTGCTAAAAGCCAAGCTACTATTCTAGTTTTTATCTTTATGCCATTGATATGGTTTTTTTGACCATTTTTACTAAAATGGAAAGACCAATATTATCTATCCAATTAATATAATTATTTAAGAAGAATTGCTTTAATGTTATAGTAACAAACAAAAGTATTGGAAATCCAATGTTGTATTTAAACATACTTCCCTCCAATCACGACATTATTTCCTAATTATTCCTTATTCTTCTAATATACTCTATTATAAATGTATTCTTTCATATTTAGCAATATCAATAAAACGAAGGCTTGCATCTCCTAATCCGTGGTTGGGGTGGAATGTCCCATATACTTCGAAAAATCAAAACGAAAATTTGAACTAAATCGTTAATGAAATAGGAAACATGTAAATGCCTCATTCTTCGTTTGAATACAATACACATTCGTATTTAAAAAATGATAGCTGAAATAGTTTTGAACTCTTTTTTCCCTAGCACTTCCCCATTTACAGTTGCCTTTTCCTAGTTGAATGATTACCTTTACCAAGTCAACCAGTCTATTTATTATTTGATGAAAGGTTTCAGGACCGTCTTCCAGTTCGAGTCTATGAGAGATCAACGGTTTTACATTTAGTTGACCTGTACTCATATAGTGTAAGGCTGCATTCCATTCTTTTCCTGGAAAAGGCGCTTATAGAGCATTCCATGATCCAAGAACGCGCAATTCATTGCGTACCATTTTATGGAAATGATATCGTAGCTAGTTGCTTGAACGTTGCTCCGATTCTTCTTATTTTTAATCAGAAAGTATGCTGCTCTCCAAATTACAACTGATGTCCCATTAACCGTTTGGTTGCAAAAAGCTCTCCATGTCTGACTTACTTGCTGTTGGATGTAAAGTATAATTTATAATCTATGATTTTCGTTAACTCTTGTCTTTTCATCTCTAATCTCCCCTCCCTCTATAAATTAAAATTATCTCAGAATTACTCCGTTTTTCTCCCGTTTACTTTATATCATTCAAAGAGAATG